>DATCQF010000207.1:0-1912 GCA_036569735.1 Allostellaceae bacterium
GGCGATCGGCCGGGCCAGGCCAACTCGCGCCAGCCATTCCAGCACCAGCGCACACGCCACGACCAGCGCGAGTTGCCAGAGCGCGTTCCAGATTTCGAGGCGCGCGCCGGGATCGCTGACAAGGTGTCTCGCCCAGCGCCATAGCAGCGGAAAATCGGTGACCACCTGCGCGGTAAGCGCGGCCTCGCCGGCCAGGCGCTCGGGCCAACTCGAGAGCTGCGACACAACCTGCGCCCCAAGGCTGTCGGGCGCGAGCGCGACCGAAGGCGCCCCGCCTGGTCCAGTTGGGGTCGCGGGTTTTTCGGCTCCCGGCGGCGCCGCCTTGGCGATCGCCTGTAGCGTCTCGATCAGCTGAGCGCGCTTTTCCGGGTCCCGCAGCACGTCGAGTGCACGCTGCGCCTCGGCGGCGGTCAGCCCGCCCGGGTTTGCCGCCGCGGTCGCGCCCGCCGGCGCGCTATGCTGGGCCTCGGCCGCAGCCGCGCCGAACAGCGCCGCCGCCAACAGCCACAACAGCAGCAACCGCCTGATCATGCTAAACCGCAACAGCCGCACATCTCCCACAATCGTCTGCGACGGCCCGCCGTTCCGAGCGTTGTGCGGTTATGCATGATCCGGCTGCGCACGATCGGGGCGTCGTCATCGAGACCGACGTTCCGGCCCGGCTCGACCGCTTGCCATGGGCGAGGTTCCACACGCTGGTCGTCGTCGCGCTCGGCATCAGCTGGGTCCTCGACGGGCTCGAAGTGACGATTGCCGGCTCGATCGTCGGCGCGCTCGAAGCAAGCCCGGTGCTGCATTTCACCCCGGCGCAGATCGGACTGGTCTCCAGCGCCTATCTCGCCGGCGCGGTCGCGGGCGCATTATTGTTCGGATACCTGACCGACCGGCTCGGCCGGCGCAAGCTGTTCATGGCGACCTTGGGGCTGTACCTCGCCGCGACCGCGGCCACCGCGCTATCCTGGGACTTCTGGAGCTTCGCGGTATTTCGCGTTCTGACCGGCGCCGGCATCGGCGGCGAGTATGCGGCGATCAACTCGGCGATCCAGGAGCTGATCCCGGCGCGCTTTCGCGGCCGCACCGATCTGGCGATCAACGGCAGCTTCTGGCTCGGCGCGGCGCTGGGGGCATTGGGTGCGGTCGTGCTGTTGCAGCCCGGCCTGTTGCCACCCGATTGGGGCTGGCGGGCCGCCTTCGGGATCGGCGCGGTGCTCGGCCTCGGCATCCTCACGTTGCGCCGGTGGATCCCGGAAAGCCCGCGCTGGCTGATGCTGCACGGCCGGCTCGACGAGTGCGAAGTGGTGATCGCGGCGATCGAATACCGGGTCCGCGCGGCCGCGGGCGGCGAAATGCTGTCCGTTGCCGCCGGCCGGATCCGGCTTGTCGTCCGCTCGCACACGCCGGTCAAGCGCATGATCCGGGCGATCCTCAAGGACTACCCGCGGCGCGCCGTTCTCGGCCTCGTCTTGATGACCGCCCAGGCGTTTTTCTACAACGCGATCTTTTTTACCTATGCGCTGGTGCTGACCCGGTTTTACCAGGTGCCCTCGGCCGCGATCGGCTGGTACGTGCTGCCGTTCGCGCTCGGCAATTTCCTCGGGCCGCTGGTGCTGGGGCCGTTCTTCGACACGCTCGGGCGTAAGCCGATGATCGCCGGGACCTACGCGCTCTCGGGGGTGCTGCTGGCGCTCGTGGGATATCTGTTCCGCCAGGATCTGGTCGATGCCGCCACCCTGACGGTGTGCTGGAGCGGCATCTTCTTTTTTGCCTCGGCCGCGGCGAGCGCGGCTTATCTGACGGTCAGCGAGAGCTTTCCGCTGGAGGCGCGGGCCCTGGGAATCGCTTTTTTCTATGCCGTCGGGACCGCGATCGGCGGGGTCGCCGCGCCTTCGCTGTTCGGCCTATTGGTCGGCAG
>DATCQF010000208.1:0-2678 GCA_036569735.1 Allostellaceae bacterium
GTCGAGGTCGAGGCGGTGGGCTTCGATCAGATCGGCCGAATCGGCGATGATCGTGTCGATGTCGCCCAATAGGCTGAGGCGCTTGTAGAGATCGGGGATGTGGATGCCCATCGCCTCGCCGATCAGCTCCATGAAGTTCAACAGCTCGAACGAAACTTCGGGCTGAAACTTGACCAGTTCGCGGTGGCAGCCGTGGAAGATCGAGGCGAACGTCGTCACCCCGGCCGCGGCGGCGGCGGCGAACTCCCGCTGGCGCAGCTCGGCCTTGAACTTGGGCAGCACCGAGAGATGGCTCGCCTGGGTGCTGACGATCGGCACATCGAGTTCGACGACTTCCAATTCGGGAATGGCGCCGAGCACCTGCTTCACCGCCGCCATGACGCCAGGCAGGGCCGAGCGCTCCTGCAACGCGACGCGTTTGGGCACCGCATGAACGAACAGCCGGCGCAGATCGTCGAGCCGCTCGGCGAAGAACTCGGCGATCGGATCGAGCGCAAACGGCATCGACCCGAACGAATCCTGGTAGGCCGGCAAGGCCACCTCGCCGATCTGGATCTGGCAGCTCGGGCACCACGCGATGACCCGCGACGCGCCCGGGCGCGCGAGGCGCTCGATCGTGTTGTAGCCGACCCGTCCGGCGGTCCTGGCGTCACCCTGCTTGAACTGCTGGATGCCGCAGCAGGTCGAGGTGCCGCCCATCACCTCGTAGCTGACCCCGAGCGCGTCCAATACCTCGAGCACGAGGAGCGCGATGTGCGGCGTCTTGATGACGTTGCAGCCGGTGTAGAAGACGATGTCGGGTGTTTCCTCGTATTCGTCGGCGGCGCGCAGCGGCGGGTTGATCCGCGCCACCAGTTCGGGCGCAAGCTGCAGGCGCGAGATCACCCGCGTGCCGCGGCCCATCGTATTGAAATAGCTGTGGGCGGCGCGCCGCACCTCGGTGTCGCCCGCCTTCGCCTTCACCGCGACCCGCGCCATGTTGACCATGAAGCGCGGGTTGACCCCATAGTCGCAGGCCGGGATGCACTTGCCGCTGTTGGTGCAGACTTGCGCCCAGCGCTCGGCATCCGCGGTCCCCTCGCCGCCCGCCAGCAGGTCGAGGATGCCGCTGACGATTGCCGGGGCACGGGCCGCGTCATTCCCCAGATCGATCCCCGCGGGCTCCACCATCGGGCACGCCGCGACGCATTTGCCGCAGCGCGTGCAGGCATCGAGAATGTCGTCGACGCGCCCCTGCAACGCATCCAGAAACAACGACCCGCCGGATTCTGGCATCGCTTCGGCTCCCCTGTCGGCGCGCGATCATCGCATCGGTCACCGGCCCGCAGCCTAAGCCGAGGGGCGGCGCATGGCAACGCACGGTAATGTCTCGGTCGGGATGGCGTGATGGCTAGGCGAGCGGACCGTCCCCGTCCCCGTCCCCGCAATCGCCGCCCTGCCGGGACCGATTCGCACTCGATTGTCCTCCAATGCGCTCGCCGTGACGACGTACTCCCGCAGAAGCAAAGGGAAATGCGTCAACATGTTGCGAAACAGTGGCGGTGCCAGCATAGATGTTGCGTCGGGTTTCGGCCCAGCAACCCGTGACCCGATTGGAGGCCGACGCGAGGTCCCCAGAGAGGCGAAGAGGGGAATGGGAGGACGGACGCCCGTGCAAAACCGCATGTTACGTGCTGTAGCTGCCATCGCAGCTATCGGGTTTGTCGCTGGCTGCGAAGCGCTAACGCCAACAGCCTTGAACGGCGATGCGCCGGACGTTGCCGCGCCAAGCTCTGATACCCAAAAGCAAGCAACCGTCGCCACGCCCGAAGCCCGGCAGATTGTCGTAGAGCCCGGCCAATCGGTAAGCCGCATTGCCGCCAAGTACCACATGCCGCGGCGCGCGATCATCGCCGCCAATGATCTGACGCCGCCTTACAAGATCAAGATCGGCCAGCACCTGCGGATCCCGGACGCCGGCGGACCGCCGCCCGCGCCGGTTGTGGCCGGCGCACCGCCGCCCGAAATCATCGCCCTTGATCGACCGGCGCTCCCGGAATCGACCGCTCCGCCCCCGACAGCGGCGACCGAGAACCCGCCGCCGCCTGCTGCGCCTGCCCAGAAGTCTTTGGAGGTAGCCGCGTCCGCCGGCGACAAGAGCACCGAGGCACCTGATGTCCCGGCCCCGGCCCCGGCCCCGGCGGCGACCGGCAGCCCGCCGGCGTCATCAGCCTCCGCCGAACCGCCCGCGCCCGCCACAACCGCCGCCGTGTCGGCTCCCGCAGCGCCGCCTCCCGGCGTTACCTGCCCCACCGGCACAATCGGCATGTGGAGCGAGCGCGATGTAATCAAACTGCCGGTGTACATCTGCCACAACCCCTGGTCGCAGAGTTGACGCGTGACCTCGGTCGAGGTCGACGCGGGCTGGGCGGGTCGCTCATAGCGCCTGGGGCCCACGCCGCCGCCGGCGTGGGTTAACCAGGCAGCAATTCACCCTCGGACGCCACCCGGCGCGCCCGGAAACCGGCGGCGCGTAAGGGTTTTTACGTTTCCTAATCACGCTCTCTGCCCCGCGTAGTAAGATGCGCCGCCGGTTCGCTGGCATAACCCCCTCGCCAGCCCCGTCATCTGGAGGATTCGCCGATGATCTCTGAAGTCCGTACCTATACCCTGCGCCCCGGAACCGTCGCCGAATTCGA
>DATCQF010000209.1:0-2604 GCA_036569735.1 Allostellaceae bacterium
GCCGAGGCGTTGCGCGTGGGGCTCGGGGCATCGGGCTATATCGGCCGGTATTCGGGCGCCCAGGCAGCGCGGAGCTTTGGCGAGAACACCGGGCTGAACGCCATCAAGATCGGCCCGCTGGCGGTGCCGACCGACGCCAAGGGCCAGGTCGCGGTTCACTATACGCGGCAAATTCCGCGAGATCAGGATCCCCGCTACATCTCGGCGGGCAGGATTCTCTCCGGCGATTTCGATCCCGCGCGGATCGCCGAGCGCATCGTGCTGGTCGGCTCGTCGGCGGCCGGGCTCAACGATTTGAAGGCGACGCCGATCACCCCGGACATGCCCGGGGTGGAAATTCACGCCCAGCTGATCGAGCAGATCCTCCAGCAGGATTTTCTGTTCCGTCCGGATTGGGGACCCGGTGCGGAAATCCTCTTCGCGGTATTTTTCGGGATCGTCGTGATCATCGCCATCCCGCGCGTCGGGGCGCTGCCGAGCGCCGTGGTCGCCGGGATCGCGATGATCATTGCCGCGGCGGTCTCGTGGTTCGCCTTTCGCGACGGCCAGGTGCTGATCGATCCGGTCTATCCGATCGGCGTCCTGGGCATCGTCTATCTGTGCGGCACGCTGCTCAACTATCGCCTGACCGAAACGCGCCAGCGCGAGATCCGCCAGGCCTTCTCGCTCTACCTGTCGCCGCAATACGTCGAGGAGCTGGCGAAAAATCCCGAGAAGCTCGTGCTCGGCGGCGAGATCCGCCTGATGACGATCATGTTCTGCGACATCCGCGGCTTCACCTCGCTGTCGGAAGGGATGACCTCCCACGAGCTGGGGCAGCTGATCAACGAATTCCTGACGCCGATGACCGAAATCATCATGCAGCACAAGGGAACCATCGATAAATACATCGGCGACTGCATCATGGCGTTCTGGAACGCGCCGCTCGACGACCCCGATCATGCGAAAAACGCGGTCACCGCGGCGCAGGAGATGCGACAGAAGCTGATCGAGCTCAATCGGGCCTGGGCGGCCGAGGGGCGGCGCACCCTGGACGTCGGCATCGGGGTCAACACCGGGGAGTGCAGCGTCGGCAATTTCGGCTCGAACCAGAAGTTCAATTATTCGCTGCTCGGCGATCCGGTGAACCTGTCGTCGCGGCTCGAAGGGCTCACCAAGCTGTACGGCGTCGATCTGATCATCGGCGAGGACACCGCGTCCCGGCTCGACGACCCTGGGCTGATCGAGCTCGACCTCGTCGCGGTCAAGGGCAAGAAGAACGCCGTGCGCATCTTCACCCTGCCGCCCCATCCGGTGGAGGCCCGGCAATACCTGGCACGGCACGACGCGCTGTTGGCGGCGTACCGGCGGCGCGACTGGGACGGGGCGCTCGACCTCCTGGAGGATCCGGTGCTTGCCGCCGAGCGCGATATGGCGCCGGTCTACGGTCTGTTCCGCGAGCGTATCGCGCAACTCAAGGTCGAAGCGCTGCCCTCCGACTGGGACGGCGTGTTCGTCGCCCGTGAGAAATAGCCTGCGATTCTCCAAATTTGCGGAAGCTGACGGGAATAACCGTCCGGCGCGAGCGTTCTGCTGATCGCGGCGCTGCCTACAAAATCAGCGATCGCGCGGCCAAATGCCGCGGATTCGGCCCTTCCGATCCAAATCAGCCTTCATTCTTTGCTAATCGCTGAGGATAATGATCCGGGTGAAGGCCAGATGGCGGCGCAGTCCCCCAGGATCGCCACCGAGCTAACGCGCAGAATCTTGGCCGGCGGCAGCGCCGTCCTGGGAGGGAATGGATGGGGATCATGGCATTCGAGGTATGTCGGCGGGGGCGGGATTCCCGGTGGATCGTCCGCCTCGACAACACCGTCTACGGCGCCTACCTCGACAAGGAACAAGCCCTCCTCGACGCGGTCGATGCGGCGCGCGACGCGCTGCACTGCGGGCGTGAGGCGCAGGTCTGGGTGCGCGACCGCGCCACCGCCGCCCGGATCTTCTAAAGCCGCATCCACCCGCATCGTCCGCCCGGGTCCGCCGGGCGCCAGGCCGACAATTCAGCCAAGCGGCGCAACGCTCTGCGGTTGCGCAAACCGCGCGAGGCGACCAGCCCGAATCGCTTGTGTCGACGCGACCCTCGTCAACCCGCGGTGAGGTTGGCTGCCCCGCTCGGCGACGAGCCTATTTCGGCTCGTCCTTTTTCTTGGGGTCTCCCTTGCCCGGCGGTCCGGCGGCGGGATGCGCAGCCGCCGCCGGTGCCGCCGCCGGATGCGGGGCGGGCGCGGCGGCAACCGGTGCCGGCGGCGCGGGGTGCGGTGCCGGTGGCGGTGCCGGCGCATGGAAGACCGGGGGCGGCGCGACCGCTACCGGATGCGGAGGCGGCTGCGGAGCAGCGGCCGGGGGTGGGAGATGCACGGCCGCCGGCGCTGGCGGTGGCGGCGCATGGAAGACTGGGGGCGGCGCGACCGCCACCGGATGCGGAGGCGGCTGCGGAGCAGCGGGCGGCGGTGGGAGATGAACCGCTGCCGGCGCTGCCGGGGGCGGGGCGTGGACCGCCGGGGGCGGCGCGACCGCTACCGGATGCGGAGGCGGCTGCGGAGCAGCGGCCGGGGGTGGGAGATG
>DATCQF010000210.1:0-2881 GCA_036569735.1 Allostellaceae bacterium
GCTATGCCCACCACCACGCCCTTAACCTTCATGAATAAGATGGGCTAAGCCCGCACCAGCGGCTTGTACTTTATGCGGTGCGGCTGGTCGGCGGCGGTGCCGAGGCGGCGGTGGCGATCGGCGTCGTAATCGGCGTAGTTGCCCTCGAACCACACGACTTCGCTGTCGCCCTCGAAGGCGAGGATGTGGGTGGCGATGCGGTCGAGGAACCAGCGGTCGTGGGTGATGATGACGGCGCAGCCGGGGTATTCGAGCAGCGCCTCCTCGAGGGCGCGCAAGGTGTCGACGTCGAGATCGTTGGTCGGCTCGTCGAGGAGGAGGAGGTTGGCGCCCTCCTTCAGCATCATCGCGAGATGAACCCGGTTGCGCTCGCCGCCCGACAGCTGCCCGACCTTTTTCTGCTGGTCGGCGCCGCGGAAGTTGAACAGCGAGCAATAAGCCCGGCTGGCGATCTTGCGGCGCCCGAGATCGATCTCGTCGAGCCCGCCCGAAATCTCCTGCCACACCGTGTTGCCCGCGACCAGGGCATCGCGCGACTGGTCGACATAGCCGGGCTTGACGGTCTCGCCGAGCCGCAGGCGGCCGCTGTCCGGCGCTTCCTGGCCGATGATCATGCGGAAAAGCGTCGTCTTGCCGGCGCCGTTGGGGCCGATCACCCCGACGATGCCGCCGGGCGGCAGGCGAAAGCTCAGTTCGTCGATCAGCAGGTGGTTGCCGAACCCCTTCCTCACCTTGTCGGCCTCGACGACGAGGTCGCCGAGCCGGGGGCCCGGCGGCAAGACGATCTGCGCGGTCTCCGGCGCCTTCTCGCGGCTCTGCGCGACCAGCTCCTCGTAGGCCGAGACGCGGGCCTTGCTCTTGGCCTGGCGCGCCCTGGGGCTTTGGCGCACCCATTCCAATTCGCGCTCCAGGGTGCGCCGGCGGGCCTCCTCGGCCTTGCCCTCGCCGGCGAGCCGGGCCTCTTTCTGTTCGAGCCAGCCGGAATAATTGCCCTCGAACGGAATGCCGCGGCCGCGGTCGAGTTCGAGGATCCACCCCGCCACCTCGTCGAGGAAATAGCGGTCGTGGGTCACCGTGACGACGGTGCCGGGGTAGTCGCGCAGGAACCGCTGCAGCCAGGCGACCGATTCGGCGTCGAGGTGGTTGGTCGGCTCGTCTAGTAACAGAAGATCGGGGCGCTGCAACAGCAGGCGGCACAGCGCGACGCGGCGCCGCTCGCCGCCCGACAGGGTCTGGACCGCGGCCTCGCCCGGCGGGCAGCGCAAGGCGTCCATCGCGATCTCGACGGTGCGGTCGAGCTCCCAGGCGTCGGCCTGGTCGATCTTTTCCTGCAATTCGCCCTGCTCGGCGATCAGCGCCTCCATCTCCTCGGGCGTTAGATCCTCGGCGAAACGGGCGCTGACTTCCTCGAAGCGGTCGAGCAAGGCCTTCGTCTCGGCAAGCCCCTCGATGATGTTGCCGAAGACGTCCTTGTCGGGGTCGAGCGCCGGTTCCTGCGGGAGAAACCCGGTGCGCGCGCCCTCGGCCGCCCACGCCTCGCCGGAAAACTCGCGCTCCTCCCCGGCCATGATGCGCAGCAGCGTCGATTTGCCGGCGCCGTTCGCGCCCAGCACGCCGATCTTGGCGCCGGGCAGGAACGAGAGCCAGATATCCTTCAGCACCTCGCGGCCGCCGGGATAGGTCTTGTTCAACCCCTTCATCACGTAGATGTACTGGTAGGCTGGCATCGGCTATTTCACTCGGAATAATGGGAGGCGGAGTCAGCAGCACCGCGCGGGGGGCAACCGCCGATATGGCCCCGGCCGGCGCGCGCCGCAACGCTGCGAGCCGGAGCTAGGCTCGTTTGACGCCGTAAAACACCGTGAAGCAGCCCGGTATTACGCCGGTGATGTCCTTGCGATAGGCCGTGGTCTGCCAGTATTCGCCCATCGGAATGAACGGCACGTCCTGCCACACCTGCATCTGCAGCTCGGCGGCGATGCGGCGCTGTTCGGCAAATTCGCGGGCGTCGAGCCAAGCCTGGCGCAATTCCTCGATGCGCGGGCTGGTCGGCCAGCCGTCATAGGCGGCCTTGCCGTCGGCGCGCAATGCCGGGTTGCCGAACGGGTGGATGTTCGGGATCGAGCGGTCGATCAATGTGAAAAACACGTTCCAGCCGCCTTTGTCGGGCGGCGACTGGCTGGTCCGGCGCCGCACCACGCTGCCGAAATCCATCTCCTGCAAGTCGATGTTCAGCCCGGCCCGGCGCATCTGGTCGGCCCCAACCAGGCTCAATGCCCGGATGCCGGCGACTTCGGTCGGGGCAATGACAACGATCGGCTCGCCGTTATACCCCGCCTCGGCCAGCGCCTTCCGGGCGGCGGCGTGATCGCGCGGGCGGCGCAGGATGTCGATGCCGGAATCGTTGGCGAGCGGCGTGCCCGCTGAAAAAAGGCCGGTGTTGTCGAGCCAGTTGGCGGGGTCGGCGCCGGCCACCACGGTCATTGCCTCGGCCTGGTCGACGACGCTGAGCAGCGCCCGGCGCGCCTCGGGTTTGTCGAACGGCGGATAGAGCTGGTTGAAGCGCAAGATGCCCATGGCGGGCATGTAATGCGAAACCAGGGTGACGTTGCGGTCGCTGGCGACCAGGTCGGCGAGGTCGCGGCTCGGCGATTCCCACCAGTCGATCTCGCCCCGGCTGAGCGCCCCCTGGGCCGAGAACGGATCGAGGGTCAGCCATTCGACCTCGTCGAAATGCGCCACCTTGGGGCCTGAGGTGAACCCGACCGCGCCGCCGTCGCGTGGACGGTACAGATCGAACCGGCCGAACGCCGCGTGGGCGCCGCTGATATGCTGGTCCTTCAGAAAACGGTAGGGCCCGCTGCCGACGACCTCCTTGACC
>DATCQF010000211.1:0-7758 GCA_036569735.1 Allostellaceae bacterium
CAGCGACACCTGGCCGTTCTGGTGCGCGAGAGGGCGGGGCGTGAACCCGCCGGCCAGCCGCCCGACGACATCGTAGCCGAGGATGAACGCCGCGAGCATTTCCCGCCCGGTGCTGCGTGCGTTCTCGGCGACGGCGAGCACCCCCGGCAATACCTGCATCGCCGCCTGCCCCGAGACAAAGCGCAACCCCTCGCACAATTCGATCGAGCGCCCGGCGATGCCGTTCAACAGGGAAGCGGTGCGCGCATCGTGGAGGGGCCCGCCGCGCGCGTAGACCGTGGCGCCCGACCCCGCGGTCGGCGCGAGGCGCTCGCGCAGCGCTCGCATTTCGGGCCGCTCGCTCCCGGCGAGGATGACGCCCAGCGTGTCGAGCAGCACGAGCCTCGCGTGTCGCCGCACCGCCTCGGGAATGTCCTCCAATCGCGTCTGCGCGACAAAGCGCGCCAGTTCCTCGACCTCTCGGCCCATTGAGCAAAGCCCTTCGGTTTTCGTCACCCCCGCGAAGGCGGGGGGCCAGGGCAGGCGATGGAATATTGGGCCCCTGGATTCCCGCTTTCGCGACGCTTTCGCGGGAATGACGGTGTACGGATTTAAGCGGCGCCCCGGACCTTGTCGGGCATCTTGCCGGCCTCGATTACGGCCAGCACCTCGGCGGTCGTCATCAAATCGGCGAACAGGGTGACCATGTTGCACAAGGTCGCGTTGTGCTCGGCGTCGCTCAGCGCGGCGTTGCCGTCGGCGACGAAGATGACCCGGTAATTGCGCTGCATCGCATCGCGCGCGGTCGACTCGCAGCACACGTTGGTCACCGTTCCGGTGACGATCAGCGTGTCGATGCCGCGCGCCTCCAATTTCTCGTGCAGGGCGCAGGTGCCGGGCACAAAGGCGCTGAACCGCGTTTTGTCGACGATCAGGTCGTTTGGCCGCACGTCGAGCAGCGGCCACAGCTGCCACGGCTGCGCGCCGCGCGTGAAGGCTTCCTTGTGGGCGGCGCGTCTTTCCGCCGACAGATATTCGGTGTACCGCGTCGTCCACGGCTGCGGCTCGGCCGGATCATGGGTGACGCGCAGGAACACGTTGGTCCCGCCGGCATCGCGCAGCGCGGCGGCGATGCGATTGACGTCAGGCACGATCTCGCGCGCGGTCGGCACCTCGGCCAATGCGCCCTCGGCCATGAACCCGTTCTGCAGATCAACGACGACATGCGCGGTGCGCGCCGGGTCGATCCGCTCGAAGATGTGGTCGCGGCCGCGGGCCCGCATGGCGCGCGCCCGGATGTGGTCGGGGATGTCGATTGTGTGCATGGCTCTCCTCCGCGACGGGGCTAGCTGCCCGGGTTTTTGCTGACGTCCGGGTTTTTGCTGACGATCGAGGCGCGCAGGCTGCCGATTGCGGGCGAGCGGATTTCGACCGCGTCGCCGGGCTTCAGGAAGCGCTCGGGCGCCGATGTGCCATTTTCGAGGAGCGGGCTCGAATCGGCGGCGGTGCCGGCCGCCGTGCCGCCGCTGATGATGTCGCCGGGATAAAGCGTCAGATCGCGCGACAGGTATTCGAGGTACTCGCCGAACGAAAACACCATGTCGCGCGTGTTGAACTGCTGGCGGCGCTCGCCGTTGACCAGCGTCTCGACATCGGTGGCGAACGCGTCGGCCTCGCCGACGGCGATGCACGGCCCGAGCGAGCACGAGGTGTCGAAATTCTTGCCCATCGCGAAATTGTGCGGGCCGGCCGGTTCGCGCGGGGCTCGGATGCTCCAGTCGCCGAGCAGGGTCACCCCCCAGATGTAGTCGCGGGCATTCTCGGCCCTGATGTCGGTGCCCTGCCTGCCCAGAACGATCGCCAATTCGCCCTCGTAATCGAGCCGGTTCGCCTTCTGCGGATAGATCACCTTGCCGTCGGGCCCGACCGCCGCGCGGTGCACCTTCCAGAAACCCCAGATGCCGGCGTTCCTGATTTGCGCGCGCGCGTCGCCGGTATAGGGCTTGCGCTGCATCTTCTCGGCCATCGCCGCGGCATGGTCGGCAAAATTGCCGCCGGCGCAGGCGATCCGGGCCCCGTTGGGGCGCGGCGCGTGCAGCCTTGTCTCGGCGGCCGGGTGGACCAGCACGCCGCCGCGCCGGTCGCGCTGGTCCGCTGCCTCGCCGAAGAGGTAATCGAGCGCCTTCTGGGCATTCTCCAGGGTGCGCGGTCCGCCCTCGATAAAGCGTGCGAGGTCCGCGGGAACACGCGTATGCGCCAGCCCCATCGGATGCGGCTCGTCCAATTTTTCGGCGGCGTATTTGGCAAAGGCGCCGGACAAATCGACAACCGTGCCGTCGCGCAGCGCGCCGGTGCGCCGGCCCGGGTCGAAGACAACGATTTTCACGGCATTCCTCCCCGCGGCATGTCCCCTCGGCGACTCTACCCCGCCCGGCGGCCGGGTGCACCAAGGCTGATCACGACGGGGACCGCTGGCCGCCTTTCCGCGCGGCTGGTAGAAAGCGGCAACGGCATCTTCTGTGCCGGAAGGAGAAAAGATGTACCCCCCGGATATCGATCCCCAATCCGGCTGCCGTTGCCGAAACGCGAAGAGCTCGGACCCGACGCGCGGCTGGTCTATGACAGCCTCGCCGATCCCCGGGGCACGTCGCTGCGGGGCCTCAGGGGTCCGGGCGGCATCCTCCTGCACAGCCCCGAACTCGCGCGCCATACCCGTCCGCTCAATCATCACCTGCGGCACGTGGCGGGTTTCGGCGGCCGGGTTCGCGAATTGGCGATCCTGGTGACCGCCCGGGCGCTCGACAGCCAGTTCGAATGGGCGGCGCACGAGGCGGAGGCGATGCGCGAGGGGGTTTCGCGCGACATCATCGACATCGTCAAATACCGCCGGGACACCACGGCGCTCGACGAGGCCGCCCTGGACGAGGCCGACCGGATCGTCATCGACCTCGGCCGCGAGATCTTCACCGCGCGCAAGGTGGCGCCGGACACCTTCGCGCGCGCGCTCGCCCGGTTCGGCCGCCGCGCGCTCGTCGACCTCGTCGCGCTGATGGGCAATTATGCCGGGACGGCGGCGCTCCTCACCGCCTTCGACATGCAGCTCGACCCCGGCCAGCCGCCGCCGCTGCCGGTCGGCGAGCCATCGGGGGACCAACCATCGGGGGACGAACCATGACGCTGCCGGCCGCCAGCCGCTTTTCGTTCGCCGCGGATCTCTCGATCTGCCGCATCCTCAACGGGATGTGGCAGGTGTCGGGCGCGCACGGGGCGATCGACCCGGCGCGGGCGGTCGAGGCAATGTTTGCCTATCACGATGCCGGGTTCACCACCTGGGACCTCGCCGACCATTACGGCCCGGCCGAGGATCTGGTCGGCAATTTCCGGCGGCAGTTCGCCACCCGATACGGCGCCGGGCGTCTGCCGGAATCGCAGGCCTTTACGAAATGGGTGCCGCGTCCCGGCCCGATGACACGGCGCACCGTCGAGGAGGCGATCGGCGTCTCATTGCGCCGGATGGGCACGGAACGCCTCGACCTCCTGCAGTTCCACTGGTGGGATTACCGCGATGCGCGCTATCTCGATGCGCTGCGCCACCTCGCCGATCTAGAGGGCGAGGGCAGGATCCGGCACGTCGCGCTGACCAATTTCGATACCGAACGGCTCGCGATCATCGCCGGGCACGGCATTCCCATTTTGTCGAACCAGGTGCAGTATTCGCTGGTCGACCGCCGGCCCGAGGCGCGCATGGCGGCGTCGTGCGGCGAGCACGGCGTCACCTTGCTGGCCTATGGCACGCTCTTGGGCGGGCTCCTGTCGGAAAAATATCTCGGCCGCCACGAGCCGGGCCGCGGCGAACTCACCACGGCATCCTTGCAGAAATATAAGCAGATGATCGACGCCTGGGGCGGCTGGAGCCTCTTCCAGGAACTGCTCGCGGCGCTGAAACAGATCGCCGACAAACACGGCGTCGGCATCGCCAATGTCGGAACCCGCTATGTGCTCGACCGCCCGGCGGTGGCCGGGGTCATCGTCGGCGCCCGGCTCGGCCTCGCCGAGCACATCGCCGACAACACCCGCACCTTTGGCTTTGCCCTCGACGCCGCCGATCACGCCGCGATCGAGCCGGTGCTCGCCAAATCGCGCGACCTGATGCAGCTGATCGGCGATTGCGGGGATGAGTACCGGTAGGAGAAACACCTTAGCGCAGAGGACGCGTTCTTCACGGACGGCTACGGATGCGACCCGGTGTCAGTCGGCGAAGAACACCAGCGTCCTTACCTCGATGCTCTCGCGCGGCGGGGCGTCGGGCGGGGACGCCGGGTCCTCGAAGGCGCCGTGCGCGGAGAACCGGGCGGCGCCCGATTGCGCCGAGTCGAAGCAGCGGATCAGCACGGCTTCGTCAGCCTGCATCTGCGGGAAATAATACCAGCGCTGCGCCGGGTTGTAGGTCACCGCATAGGTCTCGCCGGTGCGGTCGGGATAGCGCAAATCGGAGGCGACGAGGTTCTCCTGCGAGAGGGTCTGCGCGTCGCACAGCGCGAGCGGCGAGCGCAGCAGGGGCCCGCGGATCGGGCGCCACAGGTTGATCTCGGCAAAGCGGTGCTTCAAAAGTTCCTCGGCCTCGTCGCCCATCAGGTCGCGCACCCGCTGCGGCGCCGATTTCGCGGTGTAGTCGTTGTGCACCCGGCTCGCCGGCAGCTTGATCGCGTTGCCCTTCGCCGAGACGGCGGCGTTGCGCGCGATGTGGTCGAAGGCGACGACCCGGGTCGCGCCGGTCGCCTCGCGGATCACCCGCTCGCATTCGGCGTAGTAGCGCCCGGTCACCTCGGAATCGTCATAGAGGTTGGTCGCCGCGGTCGGGCAATGCAGCAGGACGAACCCCTCGCGGTCGAGCGACAGCTGGTCGTTGACCGCGCGCGCGTCGAGGATTTTGACCCGGTGGGTTTCCTCCTTTGTGTTGCGCGGCGGCACGCCCGGCGGCGGGTCGTAGTTGTAGGAATACGGCTTTTCGGCCATCGGCATGGTGAAGTTGACCGGGGCGACGACGCCCTTCAGATCCGCGATTGCCAAGCCGTCCATCGAAGCCCTCCGCGTGTAGAATTGAGCGTGCGCGATGATTGGAACCAGGATAACGCATCCCCGCAGTAAATGAGATAGGTATCGGGGACATGCGCGGTTAGACCTGCATGAGCGCCATGCGTCCTTCGAGACGCGCACCTGCGGAGCGCTCCTCAGGATGACGTAAGTCTTTCATGGCATTAAGAAAGAACGTCATCCTGAGGAGCCCGCGCAGCGGGCGTCTCGAAGGACGCACGGTATTGATCCGGGAGGCATGATGCGATTTTCCGAGAAAGCCTGGGAGCGCACTTCCGCCCTGCGCGAGGCGATCCACCGCCTGCCGTTCAACACCGAACTGGCCGCCGGCGCCTTGGCGCCCGATCGCTTCCGCTTCTACATCCTGCAGGATGCGATCTATCTCGGCGAATACGCGCGGGTGCTCGCGCTCGCCGCCGCGAAGGCTCCCGATGCCGGGACGGTGCAATGGTTTGGCGGCGCGGCGGTCGAGGCGATCCTTGTCGAACAGGCGCTGCACGGGCGCTATCTGGCCGAGTTCGGGGTCGCGCCCGCCGCCATCGCGGCCGCCGAGCCGTCGCCCGATTGCCTCGCCTATACCTCGTTCCTGCTCGCGACGGCTCACCAGCAATCCTGGGAGGTGCTGGTGGCGGCGGTGTTGCCGTGCTTCTGGATCTACTGGGATGTCGCGTGCGCGATCACCGCCAGGGCGGCGCCGCAAAACCCTTACCGCGCCTGGATCGACACCTATGCCGACCCGCGCTTCGGCGAGGCCGTGCAACGGGTCATCGATATCGCCGACGAGGCCGCGGCAACAGCGACGCCGGCGCGGCGCGCGGCTATGCTGGCCGCTTTCGGCCGCTCGACCCAGTACGAATATCTGTTCTGGGACGGCGCCTACCGAGAGCGCGGCTGGCCGGTCGTCGGCTGAATCCCCCGCAAACCAGAAGAGGACGACCCAGAAAATGGCACCACCACAGAAAATCGCCGTCATCACCGGCGCCGGCAGCGGCATCGGCCGCGCCACCGCGCATGCTCTCCTCGAGGGGGACTGGGCCGTCGCGCTCGCCGGGCGGCGCCGCGACATGCTCGAGGAGACCGCCGCATTGGCCGAGGTTCCGGCGGAGCGCACCCTCGTGGTGCCGACCGACATCCGCGAACCCGCCCAGATCGCCGCGCTGTTCGAGGCGGTCCGCACGACCTACGGGCGCATCGACCTCCTCTTCAACAATGCCGGGATCAGCACCCGCAACATCCCGTTCGAGGATCTGACCTACGACCAGTGGTCGAACGTCGTCGCGGTCAACCTGACGGGGTCGTTCCTGTGCGCGCAACATGCCTTCCGCATGATGAAGAGCCAGGTTCCGCAGGGCGGGCGCATCATCAACAACGGCTCGGTGTCGGCCCATGTGCCGAGGCGCAACTCGACGCCCTATGCGGCGACCAAGCACGCGCTGACCGGGCTGACCCGTTCGCTGTCGCTCGACGGGCGGCAATACAACATCGCCTGCGGCCAGATCGACATCGGCAACGCAGCGACGACCCGCAACGAGGACACCGCGCGCGGCCGGTTGCAGGCCACCGGCCAAGTAGAGGCCGAGCCGCGCATGGATGTCCGCGACGTGGCGACCGGCGTCCTCTACATGGCCAGCCTGTCACTCGACGCCAACGTCCAGTTCATGACCGTGATGGCGACCAAGATGCCCTATATCGGCCGGGGGTGAGGGCGGTCATTCATTCGATGACCTTGTCGGCGCGGGCGAGAACCGAGGGCGGCACGGTGAGGCCGAGCGCCTTCGCGGTCTTGAGGTTGATGACCAGTTCGAATGTCGTCGGCTGCTGGACCGGCAGATCGGCGGGCTTCTCGCCCTTGAGGATCCTTCCGGCGTAAATGCCGGCCTGGCGATAGGCAGCCGTGATGCTGGCTCCATAGCTGATCAGGCCGCCGGCCTCGGCGAAACCGCGCAGGTGATAGATCGCCGGAACGGCATGGCGTGATGCCAGGGCCACCAGTTGGTCACGTCGGCCGGTGATGAACGGATCGCCGACAACGACGAGCGCGCCGGCATGCAGTTGGACGAGGGAGGCGAAAGCGGCGTCGATCTCGCTTTCGGTGCTGGCTTTCAGAATAGGGAGCTGCACCCCCTTTACCCTCGCCGCTTCCTGCAAATCTGGTAGCAGGGGATCGGTCCCCGGGTTGTTCGGATTTACCAGCAGGGCGATAACCTTGGCTTGGGGAACCAGCTCGGACAGCAGCTCAAGCCGCTTGGGCGTCAACTGGCTGGATAGGTTGCTGAAACCCGTGAGGTTGCCGCCCGGCCGGGCGAGACTGGCGACCAAGCCCAATCCGACCGGGTCGCTGACACCGGCGAAGACGAGCGGGATCGTCGAGGTTTCTTTTTTCGCCGCTAGTGACGGAGCCACGGCGATCGTCACGATCACGTTGACGTTGCGGCCGACGAGGTCAGCGGCCAAAGCAGGCAGCCGATCATAGTGGCCCTCCGCAAAGCGGAATTCGATCGCAAGGTTTTGTCCCTCGACGTAGCCGGTCTCGCTCAGCCCATTGCGGAACGCGGCCAAAGGCGGTGAATTCGTGAGGTCCTGCGCTCTGGCGAGACTGAGGAAGCCGATCACCACCGGCATCGCCTTCTGTTGCGCGCGAGCGGCGAGCGGCAACGAAACTGCCGCGCCGCCGAGAAGGGTGAT
>DATCQF010000212.1:0-3799 GCA_036569735.1 Allostellaceae bacterium
TTGCCGCGCTGTTCGGCGAGGCGGGGACCCGGCTCTCGGGCGAGCCCGGCGGCGCGCGGCCCGGCGGCGCGCAAACCGTGCCGATCGAGGCGATCCGGCCCTCGCCGTTTCAGCCGCGCCGGCGTTTTGCCGAAGAGGAGCTCGAGGGGCTCGCGCAATCGATCCGCGAGAAGGGCATCGTCCAGCCGCTCCTGGTCCGGCCGATCGCCGATTCGGCGGCGGATTTCGAGCTGGTTGCCGGCGAGCGCCGCTGGCGCGCCGCGCAGCTTGTCGGGCTGCACGAGGTGCCGGTGGTCATCCGGCCGCTCGGCGATTCGGAGGCGCTCGAAATCGCGCTCGTCGAGAACCTGCAGCGCGAGGATCTGTCGCCGCTCGAGGAGGCCGAGGCCTACAGCCGGCTGACCCGCGAATTCGGGCGCAGCCAGGCGGGCCTCGCCGAAGCCGTCGGGAAGAGCCGCAGCCATGTCGCCAACACGCTGCGCCTCCTGGGGTTGCCGGTGCCGGTGCGCAAGAGCCTGGAAGAGGGTGCGCTGTCGGCGGGGCACGCAAGGGCGCTCCTCGGCGCGCCCGACCCGGCGGCGCTGGCCGTGGAGGTCGTACGCCGCGGGCTCAATGTCCGCGCCACCGAAACCCTGGTGCGCCGTCGCGCGGCCCAGCCGCAGCCCCGGAAGCAGCCTATCCGCGACGCCGACACCGTGGCGCTGGAGCGGGGACTGGCAACGACTCTCGGCCTGCGCGTCACGCTGGCGCCAAAACGGCGCGGCGGCAGCCTGACATTGCATTACGCCAGCCTCGACCAGCTCGACCGGGTGCTGGCACTGCTGCGCCGCGGGTGATCACTCGATGATTTGATCCGCTCTTGCCAGCAGCGCTTCGGGGACCGTGAGGCCGAGCGCCCTCGCGGTTTTCAGATTGATCACCAACTCAAACCGCATCGGTTGCTCGACCGGAAGATCCGCGGGTTTTGCACCATTCAGGATCTTGTCGAGATTGACCGCCGCGCGTTTGGCGTTCTCGACCAAATTTGCACCGTAGGAGAATAAGCCTCCGACCTCGACGAAATCCCTCATGGGATAGATCGTGACGACACGGTTCCGCGCGGCAAGTTCCACGATCCGGTTGCGGCTTGCGAGCACGGGGACGTAGGCATGGATACTGAGCGCTTCCAGCCGCTCGCCGAGGATTGCCGCGAAGCCCTCATCGACGTCTCGCGTTTCGTGTAGCTGGATTTCTTTGAGCTTCACACCGAGTTGATCGGCGGCGATCCGCTCCTGCTTGATGGCGAGGACCGAGTAGGGATTTGCCGGGTCCCAGAAGACCGCCACGCGAGAGATCGAGGGCGAGAGCAGTTTGAGAAACTCCAGCCGCTTTGCTTCGAGGTCGAGGGCAAGCGATGAGATCCCGGTTACGTTGCCGCCGGGACGATTGAGGCTCGCGACCAACCCGGCAGCCACAAGTTCCCCGGCCGACCCGACTACCACCGGAATCGTTGCGGTGGCTCGCTTTGCTGCAAGTCCGGCGGCCGTGCCCCATGTCGTGAAGATCGCGTCGACGCTCAGCCGCACGAGGTCATCAGCAAGACCAGGGAGCCGCGCGACGTTGCCGTCAGCCGATCGAACCTCGAAAACAACATTCGAACCGCCCCGTAGACCAATAAGCGTATTGCGGAAAGCAATCACATCCGAGGTGTCACAGCTGACCGGGCACAAAATGCCGACCCGAGGCGGCTTGGCCACGGCTTGCGCCTCGACGGCCGCCGGCTCGGCAAAAACAGCTAGGGCAAGGACGGCGGTGAAAACGACAGTTTTGGACATCTCCCATCACCGGTGAATGCGCGTGGGTCCCGCTTTCCCCGTCGCGGATAGTGTCAGTTTCGCTCCCTGGCGCGCGCCTCGCGGGCGAGGGTGAACATTGCCTCGCGGCAGAGCGTCTCGGCCGGGAGCCCCGTTAGCTTCATGCGGAACTCGGCCTCGGCGATGCAGTCGAGGGCGCGGCGCAGCCGGGGTTCGCTCCAGCGGGTCAGCTGGCGGCGATAGCTGTCCTGCTGCTTGAAGAAGATCGGCGGGCGGGCGGCGCGCATCGCCTCGTCGACCGGGCGGCCGCCGGCGATTTGCGCCGCCAGCAGATGCAGCCGCTGCAGGTGGCGTAATAGGGCGCGAATGACCGAAACCGGCGACTCGCCCTCCTGAAACACCCGGGCCAGGGCGCGGTCGAGCGCCGCGCCGTCGCCCTCGGCGGCGCCCAGGAGGGCGTCGTCGAGCGACAGCGCGGCGCTGTCGGCAACGGCGGCGCGCGCATCGTCGATATCGACATGCCCACCATCGCCGGCATAGAGCGTCAGTTTTTCCAATTCGGCCCGGGTCAAGAGCCGGTCGCCGCCGAGGTGCTCGACGAGAAAATCGAGCGCGTCGCGGCTCAACCCGATGCGGTGCGCGGCGAGCGCGTCGCGGATCACCGCGGCGAGGTCGCGCGCGCTGTCGGGATAGCAGCCGATCGCGGCGCCCACCACGGATTCGTCGAAGGCGCGGCGCAGCGCCGAGCGGCCGGGCAGATCGCCGGCCTCGGCGACCACCAGGGTATCGCCCACGGCAGCGGGCAGGAAACGGGCAAACAGCGGCGCCAGCGTGTCGCCGGCCTCACGCACGCGGATGACGCGCCGCCCGCCCATCAGGCTGATCTGCGCCGCCTCGTCGGCGAGCCGCGCGGGGTCGCCGATGAGGGTGGCGGCGGTCAGTTCGGCGACGCGGAACGGGTCGCGCAGATCGGGGCAGATCGTCCGTGCCACGGTTTCGGCCCGCTCGCGCACCAGACCGGCATCCGGGCCGTACAGCAGAATGGCGCGGATCTCGGGGTCGGGGCGGCGCAGAAAGGCCTCGACCCGCCCGGCCGCGAGCTTCACGGCGCCGCCGTCACGGGGTGCCCGGTTTCGGGCCGACCGGCCCGGCGCCAACCGGCCTCGCGGCGCCCTCGGCGGTGCGGCGCTGCAGGAACAGGGTCAGCCGGCTGACGATGTCGCGGCGCATTTCCTCGACCGCGCGGGTGCGCGCATCGTCTTCGGCGACGGTGTCGGAGTATAGATTGGCCAGGATATCGAACGATTCGGCGACGTGACTGGTGCTGTTCAGCAGCTGGGTCCCGCTTGTGCTGTCGCTGAGGATGAAGTTGGCGTAGACGTCGAGCCTGCCACGGGTGCCCAGGCCCTGCGTCTGAATGCCGAGATCCAATCGGGTGACCTGCAGCGTCGTGCGCAGGAGATAGCGCTGCCTGGTCGGCTCGCCGGCCGGGTTCAGCGACTCGCGCAACGCCAGCGCCAGCCGCTGGCCGATCCGCTCCGGGACCGGTGCAACGCGGATCGCGCGCAACTCCTCATCGGCCGGCCCGGTCTGGGGATCGGCATAGAGCGGCGCCCAGCCGCCGCAACCCGCCAATCCCGATAGGCCGAGCCCCAGCATCAGGCCAAGCAAACAGCCGAACAGCGCGCGGCGCGGCCCCATGTGCCAACGGGCGATGTGCCAGCGGGGCATGTGCCGGCGGGGCATGGCTAGGCGACGACGCTGACGATGCGGTTGGGCACGACCACCACCTTTTTTGGCGCTCTTCCATCGAGGAAGCGCACGACCTGCGGCAACGCGAGCGCCGCCTCCTCGACCACGCCCGAAGCCGCGTCGCGCGGCAGGTCGATCGTGCCGCGCAGCTTGCCGTTGACCTGCACCGCGATCGTCACCGATTCGTCGCGCGCCAGATCGGGGTCGGCCGTGGGCCACGGCTGATCGGCGAGCAGGGTCGTGTGGCCGAGCTC
>DATCQF010000213.1:0-1714 GCA_036569735.1 Allostellaceae bacterium
CCGTCGCGGCGTTTGTCGCCTGGGCGCTCTTCGGCCCGCCGCCGGCGATGGGCTTTGCGCTGCTCAACGCCGTCGCGGTCCTGATCATCGCCTGCCCGTGCGCGCTGGGCCTTGCGACCCCGATGTCGATCATGGTCGGCACCGGGCGCGGGGCGCGTCTCGGCGTATTGGTCAAGAGCGCCGAGGCCCTTGAGCTGATGGAGAAGCTCGATACCCTGGTCGTCGACAAGACCGGCACCCTGACCGAGGGGAAGCCGCGCCTCACCCGGGTGATTGCGCTCGACGGCATTGCCGAGGACGAGTTGTTGCGCCTCGTGGCCAGCCTCGAACGGGGGAGCGAGCACCCGCTGGCCGCGGCAATCGTAAAGGGCGCCGAAAGTCGCGGGCTCGTCCTCGCTTCCCCGGCCGACTTCACCAGCGAGACCGGCAAGGGCGCCTCCGGTGCGGTCGAGGGCCGGCGGGTCGCGGTCGGCAATGCGGCGTTGATGGCCGGGCTTGGCATCGACCCAGGCGCTCTGACCGCACAAGCCGACGCGCTGCGCCGCGACGGCGAGGGCGTCATGCTGGTGGCGCTCGACGGCACACCGGCGGGCCTCGTCGCGGTCGCCGATCCGATCAAGAAGAGCGCCCGCGACGCGGTGGCGACGTTGCGCGCGGAGGGTGTCCGCATCGTCATGCTGACCGGGGACAGCCGGACCACGGCAGAGGCGGTGGCGCGCCGGCTCGGCATCGACGAGGTCATCGCCGAGGTGTTGCCCGACCAGAAGATCGCCGCGATCAAGCGGCTGCAGGACGAAGGCCGCTTCGTCGGCATGGCCGGCGACGGCATCAACGACGCTCCCGCGCTGGCCCAGGCCCAGGTCGGGATCGCGATGGGCACCGGGGCCGACGTGGCGATGGAAAGCGCCGCGGTGACCTTGGTCCGGGGCGATCTGCAAGGCATCGTCCGGGCGCGCCACCTGAGCCGCGCGACCATGCGCAACATCCGGCAGAACCTCTTTTTCGCTTTCGTCTTCAACGCGCTGGCGGTGCCGATCGCGGCCGGCGTGTTCTATCCCGTGTTCGGGCTCCTATTAAACCCGATGATCGCCAGCGCGGCGATGAGCGCGAGTTCGGTGACCGTCGTCAGCAACGCGCTGCGCCTGCGCCGCGTCGCGCTGTGAGTTCCGCCCAATGCACAGGATTTGCATTCCCGGCGAAAGCCGTGATCCACTCGTCAACCACTCGATCGGCGGAGCGGTGGATCCGGCTTTCGCCGGGAATGCGGTTTGAGGGGTTATATTCTGACTTGGGGATGAATACTCGGCAGGTTCGGTCGGTCGTATCAGCAGCGAGACGAATATGGAAAATTTCACGCCGCTGTCCGCCCTGATCGGCGGTGCATTGATCGGGGCATCCGCGGTGATCCTGTGGGTGATGGATGGGCATGTCGCCGGGATCAGCGGGATTGTCGGCGGGCTCGCCGATGCGCCCCGGGGCGATGCCGGGTGGCGGATCGCGTTTCTGATCGGCTTGCTTGCCGCGCCGCCGGTTTATTGGACGGCGGGCGGCGGGCTCCCATCGGTGACGATCAGCTCGTCCTTCCCGCTCATTTTGGCCGGCGGGCTGCTGGTCGGCTTTGGGACCCGAATGGGGGGCGGCTGCACCAGCGGACACGGCGTCTGCGGCATGGCCCGCCTGTCGCCGCGCTCGCTCGCCGCCACGCGGATATTCC
>DATCQF010000214.1:0-3450 GCA_036569735.1 Allostellaceae bacterium
GGTATTCGCAACGCGTCCGGCCGAGGCGGGGTCCGAGCCGGCGTGCAGCCGCCCGTTGGCGCGCTGGCGTGAACTCCTGGCGCGCAGCCCGGTTGCGCCGCCCTACCGGATTTCCCGCGCCGACGGTTGAACTTCGGCCGCGGCAAAGGGCGCCTCGACAACACCGAGCTGCCGCAGCCGGCGAAAAATCGCAATGAAATGGGCCGCCGCCGAGCGTTCCAGCCCTTCCATCCAGTTCTGATCGAGAAACGAGGCGAGCGCCGGGTGGCCGAGCGCCGCCTCCCACAATATGCCGAGCAGCGAGGCTGCCGCTTCGTCGGTCTCGCGCTCGAGGACCGGCAATCGGGCGGCACGGTCGGCGGCGGCGCGGTCGGTCGTGTCGGGTCCGGCCCCAAGCCCGAAATCGACCAGAATGCGGCGCTCGGGCGGGGCCAGCACGAAATGCGCGGCCTCATGCAGGATCACATAGGCCTCGGTGTCGCCGTCGAGCGCCGTGCCGTCCCAGTTGAAGGCCGAGCGGGTGCCGGCAGGGTGGACCCTCATGCCGCAACGCCGCGCCAGCGCCAGCGCCTCCTCCCGGTGGGTTTCGGCCGCTTTGCCCTCGGCGCGCTCGGAAGCGGTCGCGCGAATGCGGGCGAAAGCGGCGCGCGCGGCGGGATCGTCGAGCAGCGCGGCAAAATGGTCGAGGGCGCCGGCGAGACGCTCGCGCGGGATCGGGGTCAGGATCATCGGATGCTTTGCTGTGGGGATCGGCAATAGGTTCCCGGCGCGGGCGATGCTACAGTTTAACGCGGCAACCAGCCCCAACCAATCATGCGGGATGCGAAGAATGCCGATCGTCGATCACGCCAACGCCGTCGAAATCCCGTGGCGGCCGGGTTATCGCCGCTTTACCCTCGCGGGCAAGGACGAAGGTGTCGCCTGCTCGGCGAGCCTCAGCGTCATCGAGCCCGGCGCCGGCGCGCCGACGCATTTCCACAACACCGCCGACGAGGTCATCGTCGTGCTCGACGGGATGCTCGAGATGTGGATCGGCGACGAGCGCCGTCGGGTCGGCCCCAACCACACGGTCGCGCTGCCGGCGGGGGTGCCGCACGGCTTTGTCGCGGTCGGGCCGGGCCCGGCGCGCATCCTGCCGTTCCTCCCGCAATCGGGCGAGGCGGTGGCGACGACCTATCTCGATGGGGGGCCGCCGCAAAGCGCGGACCGGCGCTAGGCTCGCGCGTCAGACCTCTAATGACCCGGCCGCTAAAGCCCGACCAGCCGGGCGCTTTCCTTCCATAGAAGTTCGCCCAATTCGTCGTCGAGCGCCGCCGCGTCGGGCCGGGCGACCCGCCGGTCGATCAAGTAGGCGCCGTGAAACGGCGTTGCATCGGCCACTGTGGCGAGGAACAGCGAGGTCTCGGCGCCTTTCTCCGGGGTGATCAGAAACCGCTTGACGAGGCGCCAGCCGAACCCGGCGATGCCCCCCGCGCTGTCCCCGATCGCCGTCGCGACAACGCCCGGGTGCAGGCACGCCGTGACCACGAGGCTGCCGTGCAGCCGCCGCGCCAAGGCCCGCGTGAACAGGATGTTGCACAGCTTGGAGCGCCCGTACGCCTTGAGCGGGCTCCAATCCTCTCCGCTGCTGAGGGCGGCGACATCGAGCCGCGCGCCGCGATGGGCCTGGGAGGCGACGGTGACGATGCGAGAGGGCGACGAGGCGCGCAAACGGTCGAGCAGCAGATTGGTCAAGAGGAACGGGGCGAGGTGGTTGACCGCAAGCGTCAGCTCGTAGCCATCCTCGGACAGCTGAAATCGCGGCGTCGTCAGCGCGGCGTTGTTGACCAGGAGATCGAGCCGGTTGTGGGCCGCGAGAACCCCCTCGGCGAGTTCGCGGACCGCCGCGAGGCTGGCGAAATCCGCCAGCGCCGGCTCGGTCAGGGCCGAACCCGCGCGCTCGGCCACGGTGCGGCAGGCCGCTTCGGTGCGCGCGCGGTCGCGCCCGGCCATGATGACGTGAAACCCGGCGCGAGCGAGCCCGAGCGCGGTGTGGAGCCCGATCCCGGCGCTCGCCCCGGTGACCAGGGCAACCCGCGCCGGCCCCGCCATCTCAGCTGGTTTTCAGCCCCTTGGCCGCGTAGACCTTTTTGGCCTCCGGTCCGCCGAGGAAATTGACCAGCGCCGTGGCCGCCAGGGGCTGCTCGGTGAAAAAAGACGAACCCACGACATACACAAGGTCGGGGCTCGCCCCGGTCGCCAGCACCTTCGTGGCGGTGAGTATCCGGGCAGCTTTCACCAGCTTGTCCATAGGGGCCTTGGTCATGATCGCGATATCGATGCTCTCGTCCGAGGCGACCTTCGCCGCGACGTCGGCATCGCTCGCGTACGCGATTACGAGCTTGTTCTTGGAGGCGGCCTCGAAAGCCGGAGCGAGTTCCTGCAGGACCGGACGCATCGCCTCGGTGCTCAGCACCTTCAGTTCCGCCGCGCCGGCGGCCCCGGCGAACAGCCCGGTGAGCAGCGCCAGGGCGACGGCGAATAGTTGGATCGTGCTTTTCGACACGTTGTTCTCCCTCGTTTAGCGAAATACCGGCTGACCTGTCACGCGCCGGATCAGGGTCGATCAGCCTGAGCAATTCGCGCCACGCCGATCGGTCCGGTACACCTCCCACGGCAGCTAGAGGCTGTCGAGCCCATTCGACCAGCGCCGGCAGATCTGATGCGCAATCGCGACGGGCCCCGGCACCGAGACCTGGGTCGGGTCGTCCGGACCGGTCGCGGCGCGCTCGACCATCGAGCGGATTTCCTCGCGCTCGAACCAGCGCGCCTCGGCCAGTTCCACGGGATCGACGGTGATTTCCTCGGTCAGCGCCTCGCACAGAAATCCCATCATCAGGCTGGAGGGGAACGGCCAGGGCTGGCAGGCGAGATACTTGACGCGGCCGACCCGAACCCCCGATTCCTCGTGGACCTCGCGGCGCACGCATTCCTCCAGGGTCTCGCCCGGCTCCATGAACCCGGCCAGACACGAGAACCGGCTGCCCGGGCGGCGCCGGTTGCGGCCGAGAAGGGCGCGCTCGCCCCTGACCGCGAGCATTATCGTGACCGGGTCGGAGCGCGGGTAATGCGACGCCTTGCATTCCGGGCAGCGCCGTACCCAGCCGGCCGCGGTGACCCGGGTGGGCGACCCGCATTGCGCGCAAAAGCGGTGGCGCGCGTGCCAATCAATCAGCGAGCGCGCTTCCGCGAGGATCGCCGCCTCGCCCGCCGGAAGCAGCGGCGCCAGGGTGCGGGCGTCGATCGCCTCGCCCCCGTCGGCGTGCGCCCCGGGAATTTCGGCGGCGCCGCTCGCGTCGATCGCGAAATACGGGCGCTCGTCGTCGCGTCCGAGAAAGACCAGGGTCGCGCCGTGGTCGATCTGATCACGCCATGGCGCCAGCTTCTGCCAATCGAGGGCCGGCGCGGTGG
>DATCQF010000215.1:0-5370 GCA_036569735.1 Allostellaceae bacterium
CAGGTACTGGTCGGCGCCCTCCTGACCTTCCTCGTGCTGCGCTCGATCTCGGTGCCGTTGCGGGCGCTGGTCGCGGCGATGAACGGGCTGATCGCCGGACGGGTCGCGGTTGACATTCCTCCCGCCGGGCGCGACGAGATCGGTGCGATGGCGCGGATCCTGGCGCTGTTCCGCGACACCCTCTACGAATTGCGCGAGACGCTCGAACGCCTGAAGGCGGCCCAGGCGAACCTCGTGCATGCCGAGAAGATGGCCTCATTGGGTCAGCTGACCGCGGGGATCGCGCACGAGATCAAGAACCCGCTCAACTTCGTCAACAATTTTGCCGACCTTTCGGTGGAACTGCTGGACGAGGTCAAGACGGCGACGGCTCCGGCGGTTGCCGCGCTCGGAGGCGAGGAACGCGCCGAGGTTGACGAGACGATCGCGATGCTGAGTTCGAACCTGGAGAAAATCGCCGAACATGGCCGCCGGGCCGACGGCATCGTCAAGAGCATGCTGCTGCATTCGCGCGGCGGCAGCGGCGAGCGGCAAAGCGCCCACATCAACGTCCTCGTCGCGGATGCGCTGAACCTCGCCTATCACGGCGCGCGGGCCCAGAATCAGGATTTCAACATGACCCCGGACTGCGATTTCGACGACGGCATCGCGCCGATCGACGTGGTGCCGCAGGAGATCACCCGGGTGTTCCTCAATCTCTTTGGCAATGGCCTCTACGCGGCCAACAAGCGCAGCCACCAGACGACGGATCCGGCCTACCGTCCGGTCTTGCGGGTCTCCACCCGCGACCTCGGCGGTGAAGTGGAGATCAGGGTGCGCGACAACGGCACCGGGATCGCGCCGGAGTTTCGCGACAAGCTGTTCACCCCGTTCTTCACGACGAAGCCGACCGGCGAAGGCACCGGTCTGGGTTTGTCGATCAGTTATGATATCGTTGTGCAGCAGCACGGCGGAGCGATTACGGTCGACAGCCGCGTCGACGAGTTCACCGAGTTTACGGTTCGGTTGCCGCGCGCCGCCGCGGCGGTCGTGCCGGCGCGCAGCAACAATGTTTAGCGCAGCACCTCGCGGGGGACCATGAGCGTCAGCATCCTGATTGTCGATGACGAGCCCGATGTGGCCGATCTGTTTCGCCAGCGCTTTCGGCGCGAGGCGCGGCAGGGCACCTACGTCCTGCATTTCGCCTCGTCCGGCGAGGAGGCGCTCGACAAACTCGAGGGCGCGATCGAGCCGCAGCTGATCGTCATCCTGTCCGACATCAACATGCCGGGGATGGACGGACTCGCGCTGTTGCGCGAAATCAAGGTCCGGCGGCCCGATCTGCCGGTCATGATGGTGACGGCCTATGGCGACGACGAGCGGCGGCGGCGGGCAAGCGAATACGGCGCGGCCGAATTCATCACCAAACCGGTTGATTTCGACGCCCTGAAACAGCAGCTGCGGCAATTGCCTTCGGGCACGGTGTGAGGCACGGCGTGAGCCTCGGCGTGAGAAAGAACCGGTGACCGGCCCGGTAAAGATCCTCGCGGTCGACGACGAGCCGGATTTCGAGGTGTTGATCACGCAATCGTTCCGCCGCCAGATCCGGGCGCGGGAGTTTGTCTTCCGCTTTGCCCATCACGGCGAGGAGGCGCTGCAGGTGTTGGCGGAGGAGCCCGATATCGGGCTGATGCTGCTCGACATCAACATGCCGGTGATGGATGGGCTGACGCTCCTGGCCGAGCTGCGCGAGCGGCAATCCGAGGTGCGCGCGATCATCGTCTCGGCCTATGGCGACATGACCAATCTGCGCACCGCGATGAACCGCGGCGCCTTTGACTTCGTGACCAAGCCGGTCGATCTCTCCGACCTCGAGATCACCATCAGGAAGACCCTCGCCGATACCGAGAAGCTGCGCGAAATGGACCGGTTGAGGGCGGCGGCGGAACGCGCGCGCAACAATCTGTCGCGCTATTTCTCGCCGAACGTCGTCGACATGCTGGCCGCCCAGGACGAGCCATTGGGGGCGGTGCGGCGCCAGATCGTGGCGGTACTCTTTGTCGACATCGTCGGGTTCACCCGGATGGCCGAGGCGATGGCGCCCGAGGCGGTGGTGACCTTGCTGCGCCAGTTCCACGAGCGCATGACGTCGCAGATCTTCGCCTGTGGCGGCACCGTCGAAAAATATATCGGCGACGCGATCTTCGCGGTGTTCGGGGTGCCCAATAGCAGCCCCGAGGACGCGGTCAACGCGCTCCGCTGCGCCGAGATGATGCTCCAGGCGCTCGAGCGCTGGAACGGCGAGCGGGTTGAGGGTGGGGAAGCCCCGCTCGCCATCGGCATCGGCCTCAATTACGGGGCGGCGGTGCTGGGCGACGTCGGCAGCGAGCACAGCATGTCGTTCACCGTGATCGGCGATACGGTCAACACCGCGAGCCGGTTGCAGGGGCTGACCCGGAGCCTGGGAACCCCGCTGGTGGTCGGCGACGCCCTGATCCGCGCGGTCGCCGCGATGCTTCCGGCGGCGGGTGCGGCGGCGGGCGCGGCCGACCTCCTCGGCCCGCTGGCAGACCAGGGCGAACAGATCCTGCGCGGCCGCGCCGGTCCCGTCCGCATCTGGACCCGCCTGCCGGGCGCAGGGCAGGAGAAATCCGCCGAGGCGTGATGGATCACATTTACAGGCTGAACGTCACGCAACCGAACGCAGCGAAATTCGGTTTTATCCGACCGGGAACTAAATAATCGCGCTCCCCCGCAGCGGCCGCTTCAGTGCATCAGCAGCAGCGGAAGCGCCGTCGTCGCGAGGGCGCTGCGCGTCGCGCCGCCGAACAGCTTCTCGCGCCAGGGCACATGGCCAAAGGCGCCCATCACCAGGAGATCGGCACCGGCATCCCGGGCAGCCTCGAAGAGGATGCTCCCGACATGCCGGCCCGAGCCGGCCGCCACCTTGCGGTGCTCGGCGTCGACCCCGTGCCAGGCGAGGTAATCGACAGCACTGAGGCTGCCGGCCGCATCGGCGTCGCCGGACGTGATCAGCGACACGGCATCGGCCTTCTCAAGAAACGGCAGTGCCGCAGCCAGCGCGTGGACCCCCTCCGGCGAGCCGTTCCAGGCCACCGCGACGACATAGCCGATGCCGGAGGGCGGCTCGGCCGGAGCCAGCAGCACCGGGCGGCCAGATTGCATCAACGCCTGCTCGATCGTATCGCTGTGGGGCTCGTGCGCGACGCGATCGGAACGGCCGAGCACGATGAGGTCGAAGAAACGGCCATGGCGCGCGACGAGGCCGGGCGCGCTGCCGGTGGCTTCACGCCAGCTGGCCGAGGGGCCCTTCGCCACAAGCTGCGGCAGCCCGCCATGGGCGATGCCGTGCCGCCCGATGATGCCGTCAAACAGGGCCCGGGTCCGGGCCGCCGTGGCGGTGGCCTCCGCCATCATGCTTTCGACCAGCCCGGCCGCTGCCGGATTGCCGAAGCCCTCGTCGGTCGCGACGAACATCGCCTGCGGGTCGGGAGCCACGTGAAACCCCTCGACACGGGCCTCGAAACGCCGGGCGAGCTGGCAGGCCAACTCAATCGCGCCGGTGGTGGCCGCCCCGCCGCTGGCGGCGGCAAGGATCGTGCGGATGCCCATGGAGACCCCTCGCTCAATGCGCCATCAGAACCGGCAATGTCATGCTTTCGAGAACGGTTCGCGTGGCGCCGCCGAGCAACAGTTCGCGCACCCGCGAGTGGCCATAGGCGCCCATCACCAGGAGATCGGCTTCGAGATCGCTGGCCCGTGACAATAGCGCATTGCCGGCGCCGATGCCCGCCGACACCGTCGCTTCGGTCGTCGCCCTGACCCCGTGGCGCGCCAGGTGCAGCGCAATGTCCGCGCCCGGGACCTCGCCGTGGCCCGCGCCATGGTCCGCCGGGCCGTCCGCCGGATCGACCGCGAGGATCGTGACCGTCTGGGCGCCGGCCAACAGCGGCATCGCATCGTTGACCGCGCGCGTCGCCTCCCGGCTCGCATCCCAGCCGACCAGCACGCGCCGGCCGATTTCCTTCCAGCTTCCGGCGTAGGGAACGACGAGGATCGGGCGGCCTACGCCAAGCGCAACCTCTTCGGGCAGCGGCCGGAACAGCATGGCCTGGGGATCATCGGGATCGAGCTGTCCGAGCACGATCAGATCGACGTAGCGGCCATTGAGGGCGGTGACTTCCGACGGGTACCCCGAGGCGGTGCGCCATTCGGCCGACACCCCATGGCGGCTCGCGATTTCCTCGAAGAGCGCTCGCGCCCGTTCGGCCTCGGCCTCAATCTTTTCCCGGTATTCGCGATAAAGCGGATCGAGCAGCGAGTGATCGAAATAATCGAAATAGCCGTGGCGGCGCGGAGCCTCCGCCCCAAGCGCCGCATGCAGCCCGATCAGGTGGGCCCCAAAACGCTCGGCCAGCGCCGCCGCCAGCTCGATGCGCCCGCGCGCCGCGGGAGCGCTGTCGAGCGCGACCAGAATGTCCTTGAACCCCATGGTCTCCTCCTCGTGCCATTGCGGCATGCCCGATGCAGCCTCTATCATCGCGACCCGGTCTTGCTCTTGCCTTGATCCAGGTCAATAACGCCAAACCGGCAATGGTTGCGGCAGATCAATGATCGCCGCGGGCAGACTCGGTAGGTTTGCCCGACTCCCGGCGCGACATCGCAGCCTCGGCGCCGCTGCGAGCCCGCTGCTCGACACATCCGGGGCCTTGGCAATAGGTAGTTCCCCTGAGGGGCATCCCGTAAGGACCATTCCCGATTTCGCCGATGGCTGGCGCCGGGCATTCTCTCGCCACGATCCGAGGGGATGGAGAAAGTCATGTTCGTGCAGTTCACCGGTAGCGCCTATAGCGATGCTCTCGACCATTCCGGCTCGGCCGCCGGTGCGATCGCGCAATCGGGCCTCATCGAGACGTTGGTCGGGTTCGAGGGGATCGGCAGCCGGCGCAGCTTTGCCCGCAACGAGGAGATCTTCGCCGAAGGCGACGCGGGCGATTGCTGGTACAAGGTGGTCGCCGGCACGGTCCGCCTGTGCAAGCTCTTGGCCGACGGCCGCCGGCATATCGCCGAATTCTATTTCAGCGGCGACTGCTTCGGCCTTGAGAACATGCCGGAGCGTCTGTTTTCCGCCGAAGCGGTCAGCGACGTCGTCGTGATGCGCTATCCCCGGCGCGCCACCGAGCGGCTGATCGACGCGAGTCCCAGCTTGGCGCGCGGCCTGCGCGACATGACCCTGCGCGATCTCGCCAACGCCCAGATCCGGATGATGATGCTGGGGCGGATGAGCGCGCCCGAGCGGGTGGCGACGTTTCTGCTCGACATGTTCGAGCGGCGCGACGCGACGCGCATGCTCGACCTGCCGATGTCGCG
>DATCQF010000216.1:0-4664 GCA_036569735.1 Allostellaceae bacterium
CTCTTCGACGAAGCCGACCCGGCGACCGATCCCTGGGCCCAGCGCGCGCCAGACGTCGCCGGCCTGATGTGCGCCGATCCGGCGCGCTGGGATTGGCTGAAGGCCGAGCCCGAAGGTCAGAATTCGCCGGAATGGCCGATCGAGCAGGTCCGCGCCAGCGAGGCCGCGGCGCGGATCTTCTGGCCGCTCGGCAATACCAAGCTGGAAAAACGCCTGCCCCTGATCACCGCCCCGACCTTGCTCCTGTGGGGCGCGGAGGACCGCATCATGCCGCGCGGCTACGCCGAACGCTTCGCCCGCGGCATCGCCGGCAAAACCGAAGTTCGGATCATCCCCGGCGCCGGGCACCTCGCTGAACTCGACAAGCCCGACGAAGTCGCCGCCGCGATCCTCGCCTGGACGCGTTGAGCCGAAAGCCCACCCCCAACCCTCCCCTCCCCGGGCTTGATCCGGGGATCACGGGGGAGGGAGCAACAGGCGCCCGGCAAAGGGAATTGAAGAGAGCCGGCGGAACGCGCAACCTTGCGGAAAATGACCTCCGGGAGGAACGCGCCGATGCCGGATCCAAACATGGGGCCTTATCCGCTGTCCCATGTTCTCTGTGACGAACTGGAGGCGCTGAGGGGAGGCCGGCGTCCTACCCCGCAGGCGCTCGTCACCTTGCGGGAAGGGTTGCCGGCGGATCAGGACGACAGGGCCGGCGAGTTGCTGCGGCGGCGCGCAGTCTACCGTGCGGCCTATGACCTCGACCTCTCGGCGCTGTGTCTGTCGGGAGGCGGCACCCGCAGCGCGTCCTTCGGGCTCGGCGTCATCCAGGGCCTCGCCGAGGCGAACCTGCTGCAAAAATTCGATTATCTGTCGACGGTTTCCGGCGGTGGGTACATCGGGTCCTGGCTTTCCGCGTGGTTGCGCCGGAACGGGGATGCCGACGAGGTGGTCAGGCAATTGCTGCCGCGGCGCGCCGTATCGGACGAAGAGCCGGAGCCGTTCCGGCATCTGCGCGAGTACAGCGCGTACCTCACCCCCAAACTCGGGCTGCTGTCGGGCGACTTCTGGGCGGCGATCGCCATTATCATCCGTAACTTGCTGCTGAATTGGCTGATCCTCCTGCCGCTGATCGCGTTGCCGGTGATCGCGGTCAAGCTGATCGCCGCGCTTGCGCAAACCGCGCCACCGGCGCCGGGGCTGATTGCGATCCTGGTCTGGCTCCTTTGTCTCGGACTAGCGGGTGGAGCTTCCGCTACAAGCTTCGGCGCCTCTATCTGGTGCGTCCCGCCGTAATCCCGGCGCGCGAACAACCCGCTTTTCTGAAAGGAAGCCTTCTTCCGGCAATGGTTGCCGGGTTTTGTTTCGCCTGGCTCTCGGGAGCTCTGGCGGCGCACGGGACCGATCGCGTCGCCGCCGGGTTTTCCTGGTATCGATGGTTCGTGATCGTCGCGACCGCGCTTCTCGTATACCTCGCCATCGAGGCGAGCCTCAACAAGGGCGCGCGCGGCATCCTGCGCGACTGGCAGGGCTGGGCCGTCGGCGCCATGGTGTGGGGTACGCTGATCTGGCTCGGCATGCGGCTCTACGCAGACCTCCCTCTCGATGGTGAAATCGTCCAGATCGGCACGCTGTGCGTCAAAGAGGTGACCGGCTGCTTGACAACGACCGTGCCGCATTCTTTCGGCATCGACCGCCGACTTGTTCTCGTGATCCTTGGAATGCCGTGGTTCCTGCTTTCGATAATGTTCGCCCAAACCGCGTACACGCTGGCTCACAGCTATTCGCCGGCTGGTGACTTCGAGCGCGAATGGCTCGGCCGTGCCGGGGGCTGGTATCTGCTCGGCGGTCTCGGCTGGATCGTTCTGTCGAGCGTCGTGCTGCTCGGGCCCAAGCTCTATTCCAGCGGCGATTTTCTGATGGCCAATGGCAAGGACTGGTTGACCGCGATCGGCGCCGCATCCGGAGCGGTCACGGCCATTCTTGGCAAGAACAGCCTGACGCCGGCAAAAGGGGGCACTACCGGATGGTCCGGCATCACCTCGAATGTCGTGTTGGCGGTCGCCGGCCCACTCTTCGCGGTGGTGCTGTTGATCCTCTTGTCGGTCGCGTTCGACTGGGTCGCTCTGGGCCACACCTTTGAGGATTCTGCGCTGTTCAAATTTGCTTTCGACAGCCCCGACTATCGCGCGGACTGGGTGTGGAGCATCGGGGTTGCCGCCGTCCTCGGCGCGGTGACGCTGATTTGCGGCTTTCCGGCTAACGTCAACCGGTTTTCGCTGCACGCGGTCTACCGCAACCGGCTGATCCGCGCCTATCTCGGCGCGTCGCGTGGGCTGCTGCGCAAGCCGGACGGCTTCACCGGCTTCGACCAGAACGACAATATGCCGGTCAAAGACCTGTGGCCTGCTACGCTACCCAGCGGACGCGACTGGCGGCCGTTCCATGTCATCAACATGGCGCTCAACCTTGCCGGGACCCGCAATCTCGCCTGGCAGCAGCGCAAGGCGATGTCGTTTACGGCAACCCCCAGATTTTGCGGGGCGGCGGATCTTGGCTATCGGGGAACCAGCCAATACGGCAACCCGGGCGACGGCATCTCGCTAGGCACCGCGATGGCGATCTCGGGCGCCGCAGTCAGCCCCAACATGGGCTACCACTCCTCGCCTTCGATTGCGTTCCTGATGACGCTGTTCAATGTCCGGCTCGGCTGGTGGCTCGGCAACCCGGGAGATGCCGGCGATGCGCTGAGCCCTCGGCAGATTTGGCGCAAGCAGCTCTTTTTGCGGCTGACGCGCCAGCCGGACCGGCCGCTCGCGCCCTACACCCAGGATGCGCCATGGTTTGCGATCCGGCCTCTGGTGTCCGAGCTGTTTGGCATGACCGACGAGGACAGCGCCTATGTCTACCTGTCCGACGGCGGGCATTTCGAGGATCTCGGTCTCTACGAAATGGTGCGGCGGCGCTGCAAGTGGATCGTTGTGGTCGATGCCGACGCCGACCCCGACAGGGGCTTTGACGATCTCGGGGACGCGGTGCGCAAGATCTGGATCGACCTCGGAATCCGCATCCGCTTTCCCGGTGCGGACCTGCTCAAGGCGACGGGCGACGCAAAACCCGCCGATGTGCCCTATTTCGCCCTCGGCACGGCCGAATACGTCAGCGATCGCGACCCGTCGCCAACCGGCAACATCCTCTACATCAAGCCGGGGGTGCGCGGCGACGAGGGGGCGCCCGACATCATCGCCTACCAGCGGCAGAACCGGGCATTCCCGCACCAATCGAACGGCGACCAGTGGTTCGACGAGCCGCAGCTCGAAGCCTATCGGGCGCTCGGCTATCTGATCGTCAAAAGGATCGTCGACGCGGCCAAGCCGCCCCCCGCCGATCTCGCCGCGCTGTTCTCCCGGCTCGCCGCGATAGACCCGAGGACCCTGGGGCCGAGAGTCAGAGAAGAGGACACCTAGATCATGGAAATGCTTGGGAGGAAATGATGAGCACTCTCTCGGACTATGCCGACAAGTACCAGAGCGTCCGCTTCGAGCGGCGCGACGGCATCCTCCTGATGACGCTGCACACCGAGGGAGGATCGCTGCGCTGGGGCTTCGGGCCGCATGGCGAATTGCCCGAGGCGTTTCACGATGTCGGGGCCGACCGCGACAACCGGGTGGTTATCCTCACGGGCACCGGGCCTGAGTTCTCCGGCCCGCGCGCCACCCCGGGCACCTCGTCGTTCCCGGTCCGTCCGCCCGCCGAGCGCATCGACCGCATCCACTGGGAGGGTCGGCACCTGTTGATGCGGCTCCTCGAAATCGAGGTGCCGGTGATCAGCGCGATCAACGGCCCGGCGTGGCGCCATTCCGAAATGCCGCTCCTGGCCGACATCGTGCTCGCCGCCGACACCGCGCAATTCCAGGATTCGGCGCACTTCACCTCGGACGTGGTGCCGGGCGACGGCATGCACATCGTCATGCCGCTGCTCTTGGGGATGAACCGCGGCCGCTATTACCTGTTGACCGGCCAGACCCTCGACGCCAGGCAGGCGCTCGACCTTGGCCTCGTCGCCGAGGTGCTGGCGCCCGACAAGCTGATGGCGCGCGCCTGGGAGCTGGCCGAGGGGCTCGCCAAAAGACCGACCCTCTTGTTGCGCTATACGCGCCTTCTCTTGACCGAGGCGCTGCGCCGCCAGATGCATGACCTCCTCGGCTACGGCCTCGGGATGGAGATGCTCGCGCTCATCGAAAAGCCCGAGGCGCCCGCGTCATGACCGATTACATCCTGCGCGGCGGCACCGTCATCGATGGCACCGGGGCCCTCCGCCGGCGTGCCGATGTCGCGATATCGGGCGACCGCATCACTGCCGTGGGTGAGGTGGCGAAGGCGTCGGGGGCTCGCGAGATCGACGTTTCCGGGAAAATAATCGCGCCCGGGTTCATCGATGTGCATACCCATGACGACCGCGCCCTGTTCGCCTCGCCCGAGATGGCGGCGAAGGCGAGCCAGGGGGTCACCACGGTCATCACCGGCAATTGCGGGATCAGTCTTGCGCCCTTAATTCTTGACCGGGCCCCGCCGCCGCCGCTGGACCTGATCGGCGAGGCGTCCGATTACGCCTACCCGCGCTTTGCCGATTATCTCGCGGCGCTCGACAAGTCGCCGCCGGCGATCAACGCCGCGTG
>DATCQF010000217.1:0-4250 GCA_036569735.1 Allostellaceae bacterium
GGGTGGGGGCAAGCGAGCAATGGCAAACGCGCGGAGATTTTGAGCATGAGCGACGCTAGCCCTACCCCCGATACCGCCAACGCCGCGATGCGGCGCTATTGGAACGAGGTGGCCGGGCCGCGCTGGGTCGGGCTCGGCGGGGCGCAGGAGGCGCGCAATGTCGAAGTTGCCCGGATGCTGCTCGAAGCGGCGGCGGCGACGCCCGGCGAGCGGGTGCTCGATGTCGGCTGCGGCACCGGCGCGACCCTCCTTCCGTTCGCCGCCGCGGTCGGTCCGCAAGGCCACGCGACCGGCGTCGACATCGCCGCGCCGATGCTCGCCCGCGCCCGCGCCCGGGTGGCCGAACAGGGGCTGACCAACGTCACCCTCCTGCAGGCCGATGCGCAGGTGCATGGCTTTGCGCCGGCGAGCTTCGATCTTGTGACATCGCGTTTTGGCGTGATGTTTTTTGCCGACCCGAAAGCCGCGTTCGCCAATCTGTTGAACGCGCTGCGCCCCGGCGGGCGGCTCTGCATGGCGGTGTGGGCGGAGATCTCGGAAAACGTGCACCGCAGGATCCCGCTCGAAATCGCGGTGCGGCATCTGGGGCCGCCGACGCCGCTGCCGCCTCATGCGCCGGATGCGCAAGCGTTCGCCGACCGCGACTACTTCGGCAGCGTGCTCGCCGCGGCGGGGTTCGCCGACATCGAGATCGAGCCCAGGCGCTTTCACGTCATCGGGGCATCGGTCAAGGGCATGGCCGATAATGTCGTGCTGTTCGGCGCGATCCAGCGGCTGCTCGACGAGAAGCACGCCGACGCCGCGACCCGTCAGGTGATCGTCACGGAAACCGAAGCCGCGTTCGCCGCCTACGCGGCGCCGAACGGCGAAATCCGCCTGCCCGGCACCTTCCACCTCGCCACCGCCCGCCGGCCGAATTAGAAGCCCACCGTCAAAATCGCATTCCCGGCGAAAGCCGGGACCCATTGCCCAACCCACTCGGGCGCGGATCGGTTGATCCCGGCTTTCGCCGGGAATGCGGCTGAGTAATATAGGCTGGCCGCAATCACTGTCGTGAACGCCCGAAATAAGCCATGCTGGCGTCCTGACAGGCATTTTTCAGCGAGAACCCAGCGCGATGCGAATCGATCAGGCGGTCAATATCGAAGACCTGCACCAGATGGCCAAGCGCAAGCTACCGAAGGTCATGTTCGATTATATCGAAGGGGGGGTCGAGGACGAGCGCGGCCTCGCGCGCAATGCCGCCGCCTTCCAGAAGCACAATCTCCTGCCGCGCTATCTGGTCGATGTGTCGAAGCGCGACCAGACGCAGACGCTGTTCGGCCGCACCTATGCCAGCCCCTTCGGCATCTCGCCGACCGGCGGCGTCGGGCTTTACCAGCGGCGCGGCGGCGAATTATTACTGGCGCAGGCGGCGGCCGACGCCAACATTCCGTACATCATGTCGGGCGGCAGCAACGCCTCGATGGAACAGGCCGCGCGCGTCGCTCCCGACAACACCTGGTTCCAGATGTATGCCGCAAAGGACCCGGCGGTCACCGACGCATTGGTCGGCCGCGCCCGCGACAACGGGCTGGGCGCCCTGGTGCTGACGGTCGACGTACCGGTGCATCCGCGGCGCGAGCGCAACATCCGCAATCGCTTTGCCAATGTCCGCGGCGGCGGCGTCCTGGAGGCGGCGCTGAAGCTGAAGCCGTCGAGCATCCTCGAGGCGCTGACTCATCCCGGCTGGGTTTACGACTATGTCAAGAACGGCGGCGCGCCGACCATGGGCAACTGGGTCCCGCATGCCGCCAACGGGGCGAGCGTCGCCGAGGTCATCCAGTTCGGACGGACCCAGACCCCGGCCGCGGCGCAGACCTGGCGCGACCTCGAACGCTATCGCCGCCAGTTCCCGCGCACCCTGATCGTCAAGGGCATCCTCAACCCGCTCGACGCGATCCGCGCCGCCGAGATCGGCTGCGACGGGGTCATCGTGTCGAACCATGGCGGGCGCCAGCTCGACCAGGCGCCGGCCTCGCTCGACATGCTGCCGGCGATCAAGGCCGCGGTCGGCGACCGCATGACGGTGATGCTCGACAGCGGCGTCAGGCGCGGCGCCGACATCTTGATCGCGATGTGCCTCGGCGCGCAGTTCTGCTTCTTCGGGCGCCCGACGCTTTACGGCGCGGTCGCCGGCGGCCTGCCCGGGGTCAAGAAGGCGGTCGACATCTTCCGCACCGAGATCGACCTCGTGATGGGCCAGATCGGCTGCCCGAGCCTCGACCAGCTCGGCCCCGACTTCCTGTGGCAGGACGACTGGCCGCGCAACCGCTAGTCAGGCGCCGTCAGGCCATCGCCGGCAATGCCCCGCCCCAGCGCTGGCGCAGCACGAGGAAGCCGACCAGGGTGAAATTGATCAGGTTGAACAGGGCGCCGATGGCGAAGGCCGGTCCGTAAAACCCGAAATGGTCGTAGAGCGCGCCGGCGAACCAGCTGCCGAACGCCATCCCGCCCATGCTGACAAACAAGACCGTCGGCACCCGCCATGACGCCTCGGAGGACGGGTAGAGCTCGCGCACGATCAGCACATAGGCCGGGACGATGCCGCTGAAGCCGAGCCCGAACGCCGCCGACACCGCAAACAGCCCCGCTTCGTCCTGGGTCAGCATGAACGCGGCAATCGCCAGCGTCTGACAGGCCGATCCGGCGAGCAAGGTCAACAACCCGCCGACCCGGTCGGCCATCCAGCCCCAGAACTGCCGGCTGACAAAGGCCGAAGCCTGCAGTACCGACAGCATCGCCGCGCCCTGCGCCGCCGGGATCCCGACATCGCTGCAAAATGCGACGAGGTGGCCCTGCGGCAGGGCCATCGGCACGCAGCAGCAGAACCCGGCGATCGCCAAGAGGGCGAGCACGAGATTGGGCCGCATGCCGAGCACTTTGCGGTGATGGCCGGCATCGTCGAACCCGAACGGAGCCGGCGCCTCCGGCGCGCGCTGCAGGAACATCGCCGCGATCGGAACGGCGATAACGACGACGGCCGCGAAGGCAAGCATCGTCGCCTGCCAGCCGAACCGGGTCATGCCCTGTTCGATCAATGTCGGCCAGACCATGCCGGCGATGTACTGGCCCGACGATATCAGCGCCAGCGCGGCGCCGCGGCGCTCTTTGAACCAGCGGCTGACATAGACCATCAGCGGCGGAAACATCGCGCCGTTGCCGAGGAGGCCAACAAACAGGAAGTGGCCGAGAAAGAGCGCCCAGATGCTGCCGCTCGCCGAGATCGCAAGACCGATTGCGATCATCGTGGCGCCAAAGATCACGGTGCGGCGGATCCCGATGCGATCGGCGATCCAGCCCATCAGGATGCCGCCGGCGCCGGTGCCGATCCAGGTCACCGCCGTTACCAGCGCGGTGACCTGGCGGATCGTGCCGAGGTCCTCGGTGATCGGCTTCAGCCCGACGATGAGCACCAGCGGCGACCCGTAGGAAATCGACAGCAGCGCCAGGGCAAGCCCGGCCGCGACCCACGAGCCGTGTCCGTCGACGGCCGCCCCCGGGGGCGCCGCAACGGCGGTCCCCTGAGCAATCCCGGCCGATCTCGTTCGCACCAAATCCGTCACCCGCCCGACCTCTCCTCGCGTGATCCGCCCGATTTTTGGTCAGCCCTCCGGCGTCCGATACCGGCTCAAGCCATTACCGGCAACGCCCCGCCCCAGCGCTGGCGCAGCACGAGGAACCCGATGAGCACGAGATTGGCAAGGTTGAACAGCGCGCCGATCGCGAAGGCCGGTCCGTAAAACCCGAAATGGTCGTAGAGCGCGCCGGCGAACCAGCCGCCGAACGCCATCCCGCCCATGCCGATGAACAACAGCGTCGGCACGCGCCACGATGCCTCGCGCGACGGATAGAGCTCGCGAATCGCCATGATATAGGCCGGGATGAGACCGCTGAAGCCGAGCCCATAGGCGGCCGAGATCGCAAACAGCCCGGCTTCGTTCTGGGTCGCGAGGAACGCGGCGATGGCCAGCGCCTGGCAGGCCGAGGCGGCCAGCACCCAATTGAGGCCGCCGATCCAGTCACTGAGCCAGCCCCAGAACATCCGGCTCGTCAATGCGCCGGCCTGCATCACCGACAGCATCGCCGCGCCCTCGGCCGCCGGGATGCCGATATCGCTGCAGAACGCGACGAGATGCCCCGGCGGGATCGCCATCGGCACGCAGCACAGAAAGATGGCGATGCATAAAATCGCGAGCACGGTATTGGGG
>DATCQF010000218.1:0-2510 GCA_036569735.1 Allostellaceae bacterium
GGTCACTGCCGCCGCGACCGCCCGCCAAATGCGCCTCATTGCGTTCCTACTCCCGTGCCGTTGCGCGCCCAGTCGCCGACATCCTAGCAGAGCCCGCACGGTTGCACAGGGCGCATCCTTGACGCGCCCGACACCACCCAAGGCGGCATTTATCTATACCGTCGCGCGCGGTGCGAACCCGTCGCTGCCGTCATCGGCCGCCTCATCGACTTCGACCTTGGTGACCCTGGCGGCGAAAGGTCCTTCCCGGCACGCCTCGATGATCGCCGCGACCGGGTCATCGGCGCCGATGACCAGCGCCTCGACACTGCCGTCCGCCCGGTTGCGCACCCAGCCGCGCAACCCCAGGCGCCGGGCGGTCAGGGTCGCCCAGGCGCGATAGCCGACCCCCTGCACCCGGCCGGCGATGCGCAGATGCACGCTTCGCACGTGCAGCTCTCTTGGGGCCAAGCCTTATTCCAATTCGAGGATGATCTGGTCGACGGCGAGGCTGTCGCCCGGCTTGGCGCGCAGCGTGGCGACCCGGCCGTCGCGCTCGGCGCGCAGCACGTTTTCCATCTTCATCGCCTCGACCACGACAAGCGGCTCGCCCGCCTTTACCTCCTGGCCCTCGGCAACGACGATTTGGGCGAGGAGCCCCGGCATCGGCGAGCGCACCAGGCGGGAGGTGTCGGCCGGCTGTTTTTCGGGCATCGCCGCCAACAACCCGGCGGCGTGCGGCGACAGCACCTGGGCGCGGCGGATCACGCCGGCATGCACCAGCCGGAAGGCCCGCCCGCGCAGCATCTCCACCTGGACGATGAGGAGCCCGTCTTCGATGCGCAGATGCATCAGCTTGTGACCGGCGCGCCAATCGGTCGCCGCTAGACAGGTCTCGCCCCCTGGCTCGGTCTCGCGCTCGACGATATAGGCGCTGCCTTCCGGGCGGACCGACAGCGGGTAGGGCCGGCCATCGAGCAGCACCGTCAGCGGGCGGGCAGTTGCCACGGCGGGTCCGGCATGGGCCTCACCCTGCGCGATCTCGCTTTCGTGCAGCCGGGTTTCCGCGAGCGCCGCGGCAACGAGGATCACGCGGTCGGCGGCGACGAACCCGGCAGGAGGCGCGTACCCGTCCGGGAAGGCCTCGGCGATGAAACCGGTCGACAGCCGGCCCTCGCTAAATTGTTCGCTCGCCGCGATCGCCGCCAGAAACGCCAGGTTATGGCGGGGGCCGGCGATGTAAAACCCGTCGAGCGCGTCGCGCAGCCGCTCGATCGCGGCATCCCGGTCGGCGCCATGGACGATCAGCTTGGCAATCATCGGATCGTAATGGAGGGTGATCTCGGCACCCTCGAAGACGCCGCTGTCGATCCGCACCCCCTCCTCGCCACTATCGGCCACCGGTGGCCGATAGTGTACGAGGCGCCCGATCGACGGCAGGAAATTGCGCGCCGGGTCCTCGGCATAGACCCGCGCCTCGATCGCCCAGCCGGTCTGATGCACGCCGGCCTGATCGAACGGCAGCTTCTCGCCGGCGGCGATCCGGATCATCAGTTCGACGAGGTCGAGCCCGGTCACCATCTCGGTCACCGGATGCTCGACCTGGAGCCGCGTGTTCATTTCGAGGAAGTAGAAATTGCGCTCGCGGTCGACGATGAACTCGACGGTGCCGGCCGAGCAATAGCCGACCGCGCGCGCGAGGGCGACCGCCTGGGCGCCCATCGCGGCGCGGGTCGCGGCGTCGATCAATGGGCTCGGCGCCTCCTCGATGATCTTCTGGTGGCGGCGCTGGATCGAGCATTCGCGCTCGCCCAGATGCACGATGTTGCCGTGCATGTCGCCGAGCACCTGGATTTCGATGTGGCGCGGCTCCTCGATGTATTTTTCGAGAAAGACCCGGTCGTCGCCAAAGCTCGATAGGGCTTCGTGCCGCGCGCCGCTGAAGCCCTCGCGCAGTTCACCATCGTCGCGGGCGATGCGCATGCCCTTGCCGCCGCCGCCGGCCGAGGCCTTGATCATCACGGGGTAGCCTATTTCCCGCGCGACCAGGACCGCTTGCTCCGCATCGGGGACCGTGTCGAGGTTTCCCGGCACCGTCGCGACCCCGGCCGCGTGGGCGAGCCGCTTCGCCGCGATCTTGTCGCCCATCGCGCTGATTGCTTCGGGAGTGGGGCCGATGAAGGCGATCCCCGCCTCAGCCAGCGCCGTCGCGAAATCCGCCCGCTCCGACAGAAAGCCATACCCGGGATGCACCGCTTCGGCGCCGGTCTGGCGGCAGGCTTCGACGATCCGGTCGATCCGCAGATAGCTCTCGGCGGCCGGCGCCGGCCCGATCGCCACCGCCTCGTCGGCCTCCCGCACGTGCAATGCCTCGGCATCCGCCTCCGAATAGACCGCGACGGTGGCGATCCCCATGCGCCGCGCGGTGCGGATGACGCGGCAGGCGATCTCGCCGCGATTGGCGATCAGGATTTTCGTGAACATCACTTGTTCCCTCTCCCGCATCGCGGGAGAGGGTGCCGAGTGAAGCG
>DATCQF010000219.1:0-6593 GCA_036569735.1 Allostellaceae bacterium
GATGATCTCCGGCTTGTCGGCGAGCCCATGACCGTAATCGGCGAGCTCGCGGCGGATCGTCCGGTAGGCGCCGACGACATCGTCCTCGGTGCCGTCGATCAGGTGGAGGATGACGGCGCAGCGCTCAACATGCCCGAGGAAGCGGGTGCCGAGCCCGGCGCCCTCGCTGGCGCCCTCGATGAGCCCGGGCAGGTCGGCCAGCACGAACTCCGCATCGTCGCCGAGCCGCACGACCCCGAGCTGCGGGTGCAATGTGGTGAACGGGTAGTCGGCGATTTTCGGCCTGGCATGCGACAGGCGGGCGAGGAGCGTCGATTTGCCGGCGTTGGGGAGGCCCACCAGACCGGCATCGGCGATCAGCTTCAGGCGCAGCCACACCCATAATTCCTGACATGGCCAGCCGGGGTTGGCGCGGCGCGGCGCCTGGTTGGTCGAGCTTTTGTAATGGGCGTTGCCAAACCCGCCGTCGCCGCCGCGCAGGAGGACGACGCGCTGCCCGGGGCGGGTCAGATCGGCGAGCAGGCTCTCCTTGTCGTCGGCGAAAATCTGGGTCCCGACCGGGACGCGCAGCACGAGGTCTTTTCCCTGGGCGCCGGTGCGGTTCGCTCCGGCGCCGCCGCGGCCATTTTGGGCGCGGAAATGCTGCTGATAGCGGAAATCGATGAGGGTATTCAGATTGTCGAGCGCGACAAACACGATGTCGCCACCCTTGCCGCCGTCGCCGCCGTCAGGGCCGCCGAACTCGATGAACTTCTCGCGGCGGAAGCTCATCGCGCCGGCACCGCCGTCGCCGCTCTTCAGATAAATTTTGCACTGGTCGAGGAATTTCATGGGGTCTCTTCGGTCCGAAACGAAAAAAGGGAGCGGCCGGGCCGCTCCCCTCGGTTCCGGTCAGGTTCGGGGAACGGCTATTCGGCGGCTTCGGCCGGCTGGTCCGGGGCCGGTCGCTCGCTCGCTGGGCGCGCCACCACCGAGATGAAGGTGCGGCCGCCGATCCCCTTCTTGAACTGCACGGCGCCGCCGTCGAGCGCGAACAGGGTGTGGTCGCGTCCCATGCCGACCCGGTCGCCGGGATGGAACTTGGTGCCGCGCTGGCGCACGATGATGTTGCCGGGGATGACGATCTCGCCGCCGAATTTCTTGACGCCGAGCCGGCGTCCCGCGCTGTCGCGGCCGTTGCGCGAGGAGCCGCCTGCCTTTTTGTGTGCCATCTCGAACCCTCCTCGCCCGCTAGTTCAGACGCCGGCGTGGATCTCGGTGATCCGCAGCACGGTCTGGTACTGGCGGTGGCCATTCTTGCGGCGGTAATTGTGCCGCCGCTTTTTCTTGAAGACGATGATCTTGTCGGCGCGGCGCTGCTCGACCAGTTCGGCGCTGACCGAGGCGCCCGAAAGCAAGGGCGTGCCGGTCGACACCGTGGCGCCGTCGCCGACCATCAGCACATCCGCTAATTCGATCGTCGCGCCCGCCTCGCCGACGAGCTTCTCGACCGCGATCACATCGCCCGTGGCGACCTTGTATTGTTTGCCGCCGGTGCGGATCACTGCAAACATCATAAGAGCCGATATCGGTTGGCGCGCCCGCCGCGGCAAGCCCGCCCGGGCGCAAATGCTCGGCCGACGGGTCGCCCCGTCCGCGAGCCGCGCACTATAGTGGCGCGCCCTCAGCTGTCAACGATCTCCGGGCCCCTGCGCCGCTTTGACGGGGTGCGGCGGCCTCTCTACAGTCGCCCCCGGGCCCTCAGGCATCATTGGGCCGCATGAGGAGCATCGGTAACCATGGATACCGGCATTGTCCGCACCACCGAAGACGAGGCGCTGCAGTTTCATTCGAGCGGCCGGCCCGGCAAATTGTCGATTGCGCCAACGAAGCCCCTGGTCACCCAGCGTGATCTGTCGCTCGCCTATTCGCCCGGCGTCGCCTTCCCGTGCCTCCATATCCAGCGCGACCCCAGCACTGCCTACGACTACACCTCCAAGGGTAATTTCGTCGCGGTCATCTCCAACGGCACGGCGGTCCTGGGGCTGGGCAATCTCGGCGCGCTGGCGGCAAAGCCGGTCATGGAAGGCAAGGCGGCCCTCTTCAAACGCTTTGCCGATATCGACTCGATCGACCTCGAGATCGACACTCTCGACGTCGACGAGTTCGTCAATTGCGTGCGCTTTCTGCACCCGGCGTTCGGCGGCATCAACCTCGAGGACATCCGCGCGCCGGAATGCTTCGTCATCGAACAGCGGCTGCGCGAACTCCTCGACATCCCGGTCTTCCACGACGACCAGCACGGCACCGCGATCATCACCTCGGCCGCGCTGATCAACGCGCTGCACTTGACCGGGCGCGAGCTGGCCCAGGTCCGGATGGTGGTCAACGGCGCCGGCGCCGCCTCTATCGCCTGTGTCGAATTATTGAAATCGATGGGGTTGCCGAGCGGCAATGTCGTCCTGTGCGACACCAAGGGGGTGATCTATCGCGGGCGCACCGACGGCATGAACCAATGGAAGTCGGCCCACGCGGTCGAGACCCGGGCGCGCACCCTCGCCGAGGCGATCGAGGGCGCCGATGTGTTCTTCGGCCTGTCGGCCAAGGGCGCGATGGACCAGGCGATGGTCCGCGCGATGGCCGACCGGCCGATCATCTTTGCCCTGGCCAACCCCGACCCGGAGATCACCCCCGAGGAGGTGCGCGCGGTCCGGGCCGATGCGATCATCGCCACCGGGCGTTCCGACTACCCCAACCAGGTAAATAATATCCTCGGGTTCCCGTTCATCTTTCGCGGCGCCCTCGATGTCCGCGCCTCGCAGATCAACGACGCGATGAAGATCGCCGCGGCCGAGGCGCTGGCCCGGCTGGCGCGCGAGGACGTGCCCGACGAGGTCGCCGCCGCCTATGCCGGCGAGCGGCTGCGCTACGGCCCGGACTACATCATCCCGGCGCCGTTCGATCCGCGCCTCATCTGGGCGGTGCCGTCGGCGGTGGCGCAGGCGGCGATGGATTCGGGGGTCGCGCGGAAGCCCATCCTCGACATGCCCGCCTACCGGCGCTCGCTGCGCGCCCGGCTCGACCCGACCGCGGCGGGGCTCGAGCTGATCTTCGAAAAAGTCCGTGCCCATCCAAAGCGCGTCGTCTTCGCCGAGGGCGAGGAGGAAAAGACGATCCGCGCCGCGCTGCTCTATGCCGAAAGCGGCTATGGCGGCCCGGTCCTGATCGGCCGCGAGGAGCGCATTCGGGAGACGATGGCGGCGATCGGGCTCAACGCGCCGGCGCCGCTCGAAATCCACAACGCGGCACTGTCGCAGCGCAACCGGCACTATACCGACTTCCTCTACGCGCGCCTGCAGCGCCACGGCATGCTCTACCGCGACTGCCAGCGGCTGGTGAACCAGGACCGCAACGTGTTCGCCGCCTGCATGGTCGCCTGCGGCGATGCCGAGGCGATGGTGACCGGGCTCACGCGCAATTCGTTCGATGTGCTCGACGGGGTGAGCCGGGTCATCGATGTCAAACCGGGCTCGCAGATGTTCGGCCTGACGATCCTCCTGGCGCGCGAGCACACGGTGCTGGTCGGCGATACGCTGGTGCACGAAAGCCCGACTGCGGTGCAGCTCGCCGACATCGCCGTCGGGGCGGCGGCAAAGGCGCGCGAGCTTGGGCTCGATCCGCGGGTCGCCCTCCTGTCCTATTCCAGTTTCGGCAATCCCCCGGGGCCGCATGCCGAACGGGTGCACGAAGCCGTGGCGTTGCTCGACGAGCGCAATCCCGGTTTCGAATATGACGGCGAGATGAGCGCCGATGTCGCGCTCGACCACGGGTTGATGCAGCAGCTTTATCCGTTCTGCCGGCTGTCGGGCCCGGCCAACATCCTGGTCATGCCCGATCTGCACAGCGCCAACATCACCGCCAAGCTCTTGCCCCATCTCGGCGGCGGGACCGTCGTCGGGCCGCTCTTGATCGGGCTCGCCCGCCCGGTGCAGATCGTCAATATCGGCGCCACCGTCTCCGACCTCGTCAACCTCGCCGCGCTCGCCGCCCACGACGCGATAAGCTGAGCGGGGCCGCGGGAGGCGGCGGCGATGTGGGGAGAGCAGCCCGGCTTGACCGCGGCTGGCATTCTGCTGCCATGGCTGGCGGCGTCCCTCGTCGTCGCGGCTCTGCTTGGCACCGGCGAAATCGGCGTCGGGGTGGCAGTCGCGGTAAGCGCTGCATCGCTCGTTCTCTCGGTGCTGGTGACCGTGGTATCACAGCGGGTGCTGTTATCCGCCGCGCGGCGAGCGACGACGGGGTTCGGTCCTGGGGCGGCGGACGGCGACCCGGTACCTCGGCTTAACCCGACAGCGCGGGCCTTTCGGAGCGCGGCGCTACGTCTCGATCGCACCTGGCGGGAACATGCCGCGCAGGCCGAGGCGCGGCTCGCCGCGGCCGAGGCGGTCATCGCCGCTGCGCCCGACCCACTGATCCTGATCGATCGCCAGCGCCGCATCGTCCGCAGCAACGAAGCGGCGGCGGCATTCATCGGGCCGGGAGCGGAGCCGCGCGACCTGGCGGCGGCGCTGCGCAACCCTCTACTGCTTGCGGCCGCCGATGCAGTCCTGGCCGGCGAGCCGGGACGCAGCATCGAGTTCACCCTGTCGGTGCCGGTCGAGCGGGTGCTGCGCGCTCACTTGGCGAAGCTCGACGGCCCGGCGCTTGACGATGCCGCGGCGATCCTGACCCTGCACGATGTCACCGAATTGAAGCGCAGCGAGCAGATGCGCGCCGATTTCATCGCCAATGCCGGGCACGAGCTGAAAACCCCGCTCGCCACGCTGATCGGCTTTATCGAGACGCTGCTCGGCCCGGCGCGCGAGGACGAAGCCGCCCGGACGCGCTTTCTCGGGATCATGCGCGAGCAGGCGGGGCGCATGGCGCGCCTCGTCGACGATCTGCTGTCCTTGTCGCGCATCGAGCTCAACGAGCATGTCGCGCCGACCGGCCGGGTCGCCCTGGCGCCGCTGGTCGACGAGGTCGCCCGCGGGCTCGAGTTGCGCGCCGCCGACCGCGGCATCCGCATCGCCCGCACCCTGCCGGCCGATCTCCCGGACGTGCAGGGCGACCGCGACGAATTGGCTCAGATCTTCCAGAACCTCATCGACAACGCGGTCAAATACGGCCGGCCGCACAGCGAGGTCACGGTAACCGGCGCCACCGGCGGCGCGGCGGCGGCGCTGGTGAGGGTCACGGTCGCCGATCAGGGCGAGGGCATCGCGAGCGAGCACCTGCCGCGGCTCACCGAGCGATTCTACCGGGTCGACACCGCGCGCTCGCGCGAGTTGGGCGGCACCGGGCTCGGCCTCGCGATCGTCAAGCACATCCTCAACCGCCACCGCGGGCGGCTCGAGATCGCCAGCGAGGTCGGCCGGGGTTCGACCTTCACGGTATGGCTGCGGGCGGCCGATACGCCGTGACCTCAGCTGTCATCGCCCCGGCTGTCATCTAACCGTAACGCAAGCGTCATAGAAGCGTATCCGGGGAGGGATAGAAGGCGTCGCGCCCGGCATCCGGCCGGCCGCATCCCATGACGGAGTAAGCCGTGGCTGTTTTGCGTATCGCGCTCGTGGCGGCGGCATTTGCCGGGCTCGGCCTCTCGGGGCCTGCCGGCGCCACCGGTATATCCGGCGCCGGCGCCACCTTTCCCTACCCGGTCTATGCCAAATGGGCGGAGGCCTTCAAGGCCAAGACCGGGACCAACATGAACTACCAGTCGATCGGATCGGGCGGCGGCATCAAGCAGATCGCCGCCAGGACGGTCGATTTCGGTGCCTCCGACATGCCGCTGAAGCCGGAGGCGCTGGCCAAGGATGGTCTGGTGCAATGGCCGATGGTGATGGGCGGGGTCGTCCTTGTCGTCAATCTGAAGGGCATCGCGCCCGGCCAGTTGAAGCTCGACGGCATGGCGGTTGCCGGGATCTATCTCGGCCGGATCGCCAAGTGGAACGATCCGGCGATTGCCGCGCTCAACCCCGGCGCCGCGCTGCCCGACAAGGCGATCGCGCCGATCCACCGCTCGGACGGATCGGGCACCAACTTCATCTTCACCCATTACCTGTCGAGCATCGATTCCCAGTTCAAGGACAAGATCGGCGAGAACACCTCGGTCGATTTCCCGAGCGGCCTCGGCGGCAAGGGCAATGAGGGCGTCGCCGCGCTGACCGCCCGCACCGACGGCGCGATCGGCTATGTCGAATACGCCTACGCGCTGCAGAACAAGATGACCTACACGCTGCTGCGCAACCGCGACGGGGCCTTCGTCGTGCCCGACAGCAAGACCTTCCAGGCCGCCGCCGCCAATGCCGACTGGTCGAAGGCAGTGGGGTTTTACCTGCTCTTGACCGACCAGCCCGGCGCGCAGAGCTGGCCGATCACCGGCGCGAGCTTCATCCTGATGCACAAGGAGCAGGCGAAACCCGACACCGGGCGCGCCGTGCTCGGCTTTTTCGACTGGGCCTTCCACAACGGCGGACCACTCGCCGAGGCACTCGACTACGTCCCGATGCCGGCGAGCGTCGTCAAGGCCGTCGAAGACAGCTGGAAACAGATCGTCGGGCCCGACGGCAAGC
>DATCQF010000220.1:0-4002 GCA_036569735.1 Allostellaceae bacterium
GGTCCAGAGCCTGCCGATCAGGATTTCTCGTCCGTTGCCGCGTCCGGCGGCGGTTCGCCGGCGGCGAAATCGAGCGAGACGCCGTTCATGCAATAGCGCAGGCCGGTCGGCTGCGGCCCGTCCTCGAAGACATGGCCGAGATGGCCGCCGCAATGGCGGCAGTGCACCTCGGTGCGCACCATGAAAAAGCTGCGGTCGCTGGTTTCCTCGACCGCGTCGTCGAGCGGCGCCCAGAAGCTCGGCCAGCCGGTGCGGCTGTTGAACTTGGTGCTGGCGTCGAACAGCGGATGCCCGCAGCCAGCGCATTTGTAGACCCCGGGACCGTATTCCTTGTCGAGCGGGCTGGTTCCGGCGCGCTCGGTGCCGTGCCCGCGCAACACCTGGTATTGCGCCGATGTCAGCCGCTGGCGCCACTCCGCGTCGCTGAGCGCGACCTCGAAGGTCTTTTCAGACGCGGATTTCGATGCCTGGCCGCGGCCGCTGAAGCGGCCCAAGAAACTCTCAGCCATGATGCCTGCCTCGCCGCCACCGGTTGCAACTGGTCTCTATATCACGCCAAGCCTGTCGTGAAGATCTGTCGTGAAGCGGGGCCGCTCCGGCCGAATCTCCCTGCTCGAGGCTAATGCACCCGCTCGCCGGCCCCCGGGACCGGGCGCAGCAGTTCCGCGGTCGAGCGCGCGATCCAGCACCACACGACGCAGGTCAACTCGTCGCTGTCGCGCAGCCGTTCGGCCTCGCGCTCGGCGATCGCGGCGGCATCGCTGCCGTGGCGTCGCACGAGCAGGAGAGCGGCCTCCCAGATTTTGCGCTCGTTAGTCATCATTATCGTAAATCCTGGCGAGCCCGTTCAGTTCCATCCCAGCGGTTGACCGGTTGATCTTAGCCGTCCCCTACCCAACATATTGTTATTGAAGACGGTCACTATACTGCATCCTGCTTGCGCCCGGGGCAAGGCTTCCTATAATCGAGCGATGGCAGATCTTTTCGACAGCATGGCGCCCCCCGGGGCGAACAGCGGGGTGAACGGCACCAGCGACGGCTACTCCGCCAAGGACATCGAGGTCCTCGAAGGTCTGGAGCCGGTGCGCCGCCGCCCGGGCATGTATGTCGGCGGCACCGACGAGCGCGGGCTGCATCACCTCGCCGCCGAGGCGCTCGACAATGCGATGGACGAGGCGGTGGCCGGGTTTGCCACCCGCATCGAACTGGAGCTCAGCGCCGAAGGCTGGGTCACCGTGCGTGACAACGGCCGCGGCATTCCGGTCGATCCGCATCCCCGCTTTCCCAAGAAATCGGCGCTCGAGATCATTCTGACGATGCTGCACTCGGGTGGCAAATTCGGCGGCAACGCGTACAAGGTTTCGGGCGGGCTGCATGGCGTCGGCATCTCGGTCGTCAACGCGCTGTCCGATGCGCTCGAGGTCGAGGTGGCGCGCGACCGCCGCTTGTGGCGACAACGCTACAGCCGCGGGGTGCCCTTGGGCCCGGTCGAGGATTGCGGGCCGGTGCAGAACCGGCGCGGCACGACGCTGAGCTTTCATCCCGACCCCGAGATTTTCGCCGACGCGGCGTTTCGTCCGGCGCTCCTCTACCGGATCGCGCACGCCAAGGCCTATCTGTTCCGCGGCGTCGAGATCCGCTGGCGCTGCGATCCGTCGCTGCCGCGCCCCGAGGGCATTCCCTTGGAGGCGCGGCTGCACTTCCCGGGCGGGCTCGGCGATTTCCTCGGGGCGAGCCTCGCCGGGCGCGATCTCTTGACCGCGCGGCCATTTCAGGGCGAGGTCGAGTTTCCGGATGGCGGGCGCGTCGAATGGGCGGTGGTGTGGCCCGAGGACGAGGAGGACGGCTTTTGCCACTCCTATTGCAACACCATCCCGACCCCCGAAGGCGGCACTCACGAGACCGGGCTGCGCAACGCCTTGACCCGCGGCATCAAGGCCTATGGCGAACTGATCGGCAACCGCCGCATCGCCCAGGCGGTCGGGGACGATGTCGCCGCGGGCGTCGCGATGCTGTTGTCCTTGTTCATGCGCAACCCGCAATTCCAGGGCCAGACGAAAGAACGCCTTGCCTCGGCCGAGGCGACGCGGCTTGTCGAAGGCGCGGTGCGCGACCATTTCGACCATTGGCTTGGCGCCGACCCGGCGACCAGCCGGGCGCTGCTCGACCGCATCGCGGAGCGCGCCGAGGAACGCCAACGCCGGCGCCAGCAGCGCGAATTGTCGCGCAAGAGTGCGACGCGCAAGCTGCGCCTGCCCGGCAAGCTCACCGACTGCACGCGCGGCAGCGCCCAGGGCACCGAGATCTTTCTGGTCGAGGGCGACAGCGCCGGCGGCTCCGCCAAGCAGGCGCGCGACCGCGACACCCAGGCGATCCTGCCGCTGCGCGGCAAGATCCTCAATGTGGCGAGCGCCTCGGCCGACAAGATGCGGGCCAATCAGGAACTCTCCGACATCGTGCTGGCGCTCGGCTGCGGCACCGGCGCCTCATATCGCGAGGAGACGCTGCGCTACGAGCGGGTCATCATCATGACCGACGCCGATGTCGACGGCGCCCATATCGCCTCGTTGTTGATGACGTTCTTTTTCCGCGAGATGGCACAGCTGGTCGATAACGGGCATCTGTTTCTGGCGCTGCCGCCGCTCTACCGGCTGACCCAGGGCGAGGTGACGCACTACGCGCGCGACGATGCGCATAGGGAAGAGCTGTTGGCGACCGTGTTCAGCAGCCGCGGCAAGGTCGAGATCAGCCGGTTCAAGGGGCTCGGCGAGATGCCGGCGCGCTATCTGCGCGCGACGACGATGGATCCGGCCGAGCGCACGCTATTGCGCGTGATGGTGCCGCCGCGGGCCGATCCGGCGGCGATCCAGACCTCGGAGGGGGGCCAAACCCCGGACCCCGGGTTCGCGCGCACCGAGACCCTGGTCGAGACGCTGATGGGAAGGCGCCCCGAGCTGCGCTTCGACTATATCCAGAAGAACGCGCGATTCGCCCGCGACCTCGACGTGTAGAACTCTCCGGCGCGACGCGCGGGCGACACATCCGCGAAAACAGCAGCGAGGGCGCTCGCGGATCTTGCGCAAATCGGCGCTTCCGCCTAATTACTTGCGCGTCGATCCCGGTTGGGTTCGGCTGCACCGTCGGCGTTCGCCTTTGGGCGCTGCTGGTGTGTCCCGATCCAGCCGCCCTTCGATCCGCCGTACGCTGTGCGGCGGTCTGCTACTAACTGGAGTTCTTGCTGATGGCGACCGGCACGGTCAAGTGGTTCAACGCCCAAAAGGGCTACGGGTTTATCCAGCCGACCAGCGGAGGACCCGACGTATTCGTCCATATCTCGGCGGTCGAGCAGGCCGGCATGGACGGTCTCAACGAAGGCCAGCAGTTGAGCTACGAGCTCGAGCAAGGCCAGCGTGGCCGAGTTTCGGCGGTCAACCTGCGGGCGACCTGACGGTCGGCCGCCAAGGGGCGCTGCGGCGCCCCTTTCCTTATGGGGAGTACTCATTGGCCAAGGAAGATCTGATCGAATTCGACGGCACCGTGCAGGAACTCCTGCCCGATGCGCGGTTCCGGGTGCGGCTCGACAACGGGCACGAAACGCTCGCCTACTCGTCCGGCAAGATGAAGAAAAATCGCATCCGTATCCTTGCCGGGGATCGCGTCACGGTCGAAATGACGCCGTATGACTTGACCAAGGGCCGGATCAATTTCCGCCACAAGGACACCACCGCGCCGCCGATCATGCCCCGCCAGCAGTTCCGCCGCCGGTGAGTGGGCCGCCGCGCTCTCGGGCGGGCCATTTTTGCCGCCGACGCAAAACTGAAACCGCGAAAAAGATTGACTTTTCGCGACCTGTCCCCAACTAAGGCCTGGGCGATCAGCCCACCGACAACTTCCGTAAGGCAACAAATTCTCAATGAAATTTAACGAACTTGGACTCTCGCCTGAACTTCTTCAGGCGGTCTTAGACGCCGGCTACACAAACCCCACCCCGATCCAAGAGCA
>DATCQF010000221.1:0-2122 GCA_036569735.1 Allostellaceae bacterium
CGACGGTGAACTGGCCGCCGTCAACATCTCCCGCTGCGATTTCCACGGCGAATGGAATTACTCCATTGCTCCAAGGGTTACAAAATCGATCGAGACCTCAACCACCCAATCGCAGTCTTAATTGCTGTACCGCTCCTAAGCTATTGGAAAAAATGGTGGGCGCGACAGGGATTGAACCTGTGACCCCTACGATGTCAACGTAGTGCTCTCCCGCTGAGCTACGCGCCCGTCTGTCCGATGGCCGCCCTTGGGGCCGCCCTTGGCTGGAACGGGGCGAGGATGTAGCGGAAATGCCGGCGTCGGGCAAGGGACGCCCCGCGGGCGATGACACCTGCAGATCGATTTGCGGCTGCACGTCACGGTGAAGGTGTGGCGCCGCGCGACCCTGTCGAGAAAGCCCGGGGGGCGCGGCACCTCCCGAGACTATCCTTTCAACCCCTTGTATGCTCGTGCGGCGGCGTTCCCTCTCCCCGCAAACGGGGACAAAGACAGGGTGAGGGGGCCTTCACCGAGCATTGCATCAGGGGAACGAGCCAACATGACCTGGGACATCCTGATCCGCGGCGGCACGCTGATCGACGGCTCGGGCCGCCCGGGCGAGAGTGCCGACATTGCGATTGCGGGCGGCCGGATCGCGCGCATCGGCCCGGCCCTCGCGGGCGAGGCGGGACGGATCATCGACGCCGAGGGCCTCGCGGTGACCCCCGGTTTCATCGACATCAAGACCCATTCCGACTTCACCCTGCCGATCAACCCGAAGGCCGAAAGCAAGGTGCGCCAGGGGGTGACGACCGAGATCATCGGGCATTGCGGGTTCTCGGTCGCGCCGGTGTTGCCGGGCAAGGCGCAGATGCTCGCCGATTATCTCAGCGGCGGGGCGCCGTGGCTGCCGTTCCGCGAGGTGAGCTTTCCGGATTATCTCGACACTTTCCCTGCGGTCGCGGTCAATGCCGGGATGCTGGTCGGACACAACACATTGCGGCTGATGGCGATGGGGCTCGAGGACCGCGCGCCCAGCCCCGCCGAGCTCAACGAGATGACCCGGCTTTTGGAGGAGGGCCTCGGCGCCGGCGCGCTCGGGCTCTCGACGGGGCTCTTCACTCCGCCCGGCAGCTTTGCCGAACCCGCCGAGATCATGGCGCTGTGCGCGGTCGTGGCGCGCCACCGGGCCGGCTATTTCACCCACATCCGAGACGAAGCGAACAAGGTGCTGGAGGCGGTCGAGGAGGCGATCGCGGTCGCCCGCGCCTATCCGATCCATGTCGAGATCGTCCATCTGAAATGCTCGGGGATCGACAATTGGGGGAAGGCGGGCGAAATCCTCGCGCGCATCGAGCGGGCCCGGGCCGAGGGTTGCGATATCGACTGCGACGCCTACCCCTATGCCGCCGGCGCCAACCCCCTGAAAAACCTCCTGCCGCCGTGGGTGCAGGTCGGCACCAACGCGGCGATGCTGGCGCGCCTCGCACTGCCCGAAATCCGCGCCCGGATCGAGGCCGAGATCGCCGACAACGGGCTCAACAATTGGGGCCGCATCCCATCGTGGGATTCGGTGCAGGTCTCGATCTCGCCCAATTTGCCGCAGCATGCCGGCAAGACCATCGCCGCGCTCGCCGCTTCGCGCGGGGTCGACCCGATCGACCTCGTCTGCGACCATCTGATCGAGGATAACGGCGCGACCCGGGTGCTGATCACCTCGATCTCGGAAGACGACATCCGCACGATCGTGCGCTCACCCCAGGCCCTGGTCGGCTCCGACGGCAATTGCGTCGCCGATTACGGCATCGTCGGCCAGGGCCTGCCGCACCCGCGGTTTTACGGCACCTTTCCGCGGATCATCGGCCATTACGTCGCGGGCGAGCGGCTGCTGCCCTTGGAGCAGGCGGTTCACAAGATGACCGGCGGCACGGCACGCGCGCTGAAGCTCCAGGACCGGGGCCTTCTCGCGCTGGGCTACCGCGCCGATCTGGCGATCTTCGACCCCGCCGATTTCCGCGACCAGGCGACCTATGCCGAGCCGCACCGCTATCCGACCGGCGCGCGCACCAGCACAATCGTCAACGGGGTCATCGTCGTCGATAACGCGGTCCACACCGGCGCGCTGCCCGGCATGGTGCTGCGC
>DATCQF010000222.1:0-4903 GCA_036569735.1 Allostellaceae bacterium
ATTCAGCTCCGGGCGATGGCGATGTGCGACAGCGCCGCCTTGAGCCCCGTGGCGAGCTTTTTCGCGTCGTCATTGGCCCAGAAATGCATGAAAAACATCCGCGGCTCGTCGCCGAGCATATGGTTGTGCAGCGCGGTGACCTCGATCCCGCTGACGCGCAATGCTTTCATCACCGGCGCGACCTCCTTGGCGATCAGCACGAAATCGCCGGTGATCGCCGCCTTGCCGCCGCCGGTCGGCTGGAAGTTGATCGCATTGGCCGAGCCCATCGCCGGCGGGACGGTCATCCCGTCATCCTTGACCGGCTCGGCGCGGGGGATGCCGTACTGGTAGACCCCGCCGTTGTTGGTGCCCTTGGCGCCAATGAGACCGTCGATGGCGGCGGTATCGAGATCGATCGCCGGCGGCGCGGCCGCCGCGGGCTGCGCGGCGCCCGGCGCGGCCGCGGGGAGCGGCGTCTTGCTGGCGGCGAGCCCGGCGTGCAGCGCGCTCGCGAGCTTGACCGGGTCGCCCATGCCGCGCACGTGCATGTACATCGTGAACGGCTGGTTGCGCAGGAGATGGTTGTGCAGCGCGGTGACTTCGATCCCGCCGGCCAGCAGCTTTGCCATGACCGGGCTCACCTCGTCCATCGTCAGTACGAGATCGCCCATCACCATCGCACTGTCTTTCCCCATTTTCGAGAAGGCGAGCCAGCTGCCGAGCGCGAACCCCGGTTTCAGCTCGACCCCGTCGAGCGTCGCCTTGATGTCGGTGCGCGGCAGGGCAACCTTGTAGATCCCGTCGGGCAGCTCGGTACCGGGTTTGCCGAGCGCCTCGCCGACGCGGGCCCAATCGTCACCGGCCGCGTTGGCCGAAGCCGCCCATCCGGCGAGCAGCGCAACCGCGGCAAGTTTTGCCATCGCAGACATCCTGGCCCTCCTCTCACAATCGGCGCCCTGACCGAAGGCAAAGTTCGATCCACAATGAGGCAGTGAGGCAGTGAGATCCTTATCGTTTCGCAGCGGATGTGGCGCCGGAGCGTGGCGCGCCGTGGCCGATACAGATGCGAAACGGCACATCCCTTCTCACTGCCTCACCGCCTCACTGTGAAACCCCTTTCGCTGTTACGCTGCGCCCCGGTGCGGCACAATTTGCGGGAAACGACAATTTCTCGCACGCAGGTTTGTCACCCGACCCTCAGTCGAGCGGGGTGATCGTGATCGTGTCGAAATGGGTCACGCTGTCGGCCTTGGTCCACAGCGCCACCTTGCCGGCGTTGGTGAGGCTCTTGTCCTCGGCGGTATAGAGCGGCTTGCCGTCGAACGACACGGTGAAGCGCTCGCCCTCGGCGCGCAGTCCGAGCGTGTGCCACTGGTTGCCGGACACCTTGGTATTGCTGCCCTTCAACTCCTCGCGCCGCCCCTTGACCACCCGATAGAACCGGACGTTGTCTTCGAGCGCGTTGGCGCGAACGACGTAGTAATCATCCGGCGTCGTCAGCCGGATCGCGATGCCCCCGGACTGGTCCACCGTGCCGGCGACCGCTTTGAAGCGAACGACGACATCGACGTTCTTCGCCGAGATCGGCTCGTACACCGCCAGCGGAAAGCGGTAGTCGGTCGTGTCCTTGCTGGTCTGGGCGATGGCCTTCTGGGCGGCAGCGGACGCATCCGCCACCACCCGCCACTCCCCGGCCGCGCCGCTGCCGGTGCGAGCAAAGGTGAAACCCGGCGGCGCGACGCCCGGCGGCATCGCGGCGACATCGATCTGGCTCCCCGCCTTTTGCGCGGGTGCGTCACTGGTTCCAAGCATGGCGGCGATCCCGATAGAAAGGGTGGCGAGGGCGAGGCGGCCTGTGCGGTTCATTTCACCATGACCCAGGCCGGCTGCAGCAACGGGAAGGCAATAAGGCCGATGACCGCGGCGACGCCGACCAGGAGCGGGTTGCTGACCTTGAAGCGGAAGAGAACGGCGAGGCTGCCGAGGGCGATCAGCACGGTCAGCCAATCGCCGATCGCGATTCTGCCGAGCAGGACGCACGCGCCGAGGATCGTGCCGATCGCCGCGGCGTAGGCGCCCTTGACGAAGCCCTGCACGTTCGGGTTGGCGCGATGCCGCACCAGGAGCGGCGCCACCACCAGAATGAGGATGAACGACGGCAGGAAGATGCCGATCGTCGATACCAGCGATCCCCAGAAGCCGGCGACCAGATACCCGACAAACGTCGCGGTGATGACCACCGGCCCGGGGCTCAGCATGCCGACCGCGACCGCAACCAGGAACTCGCGCCCGTTGATCCAGCCGTATTGCTGTACGAGGCCCTTTTCGAGAAACGGCACGATGACGAGGCCGCTGCCGAAGGTGAGGCTCCCGGCCTTCAAGAAGAACGCGAGCAGCTGGCCGAGGATGGCTGCGGTCGGCGCCTTGGTGTCGATCGCGACCGGGACCAGCGCGAGGAGCGCAGTCGGAGAGTTTCCGCCGCGGAACAGCGAACCGTAATAGAGGATGCCGAGTACCCCGGCGCCGATGAACAGGATCGCCACCTCGGCCTCGAGCCAGATAGTCACGACAAAGCAGACCCCGGCCACGACCCATTGCAGCCAGTCTTCCATGCCGAGCTTGGCGAGGCGGTAGCAGGAATGGATGATCAGCGCGATGACCGCCGGGCTGACCCCGTAGAAGAGGGCAGTCATCCAGCTGAGCCCGCCAAAATGCACGTAGAGCGCGCCGAGCGCGCAGACGATCAGGAAATTGGGCAGGATGAAGGCCCAGCCGCCGGCCCAGGCGCCCCAGAAGCCGCCGCGCATGTAGGCGATGAAGATCCCGACCTGGATCGCCAGCGGCCCGGGCAGCGCCTGCGATACCGCGATGGCGTCGCGCATCTCCTGGCGGGTGACCCAGCCCTTGTCGCCGACCAGCTCCTTTTCCATCTGCCCGACCAGCGCCACCGGGCCGCCAAAACCGATCGTCCCGAGCCGCAGGAAATAAAGGACGATGTCCCATATCGGGCGGCGCTGCGGCACCTCGGAAGGCGAAATCTCGGGTGCGGCGGTCATTGACGCAGCATCCGGTCTGCGGCATCGAAGGCGGCGCTGCGGCGCAATTCGAAGATCGGCGGCGCCGCGCTCGTGCCGCTTGCGTCATACAAATCGAGAGTGAAAATTGAAGGTGGCCGTTGACCGTCCATGCGCGCCCACTCCCGCCGATAGCGAGTTGGCGCAGAACTTGGACGGAGAACCGTCTGATGGGGTGCCTGCCCGACCCCGTGCGGTCAGTTTATCGGCCGTCGATCCCGATCGCAACCCGCAAGGCGATCCGGCGCGCCAGCGGCAGGGCTCGCGGAATCGTGATTGGGGAAAGCTTTTGGCCGGCCAAAAATATACGATGCCGTAGCGTTTTCTGCGGCGCGTGCCGCCTCGAGGGAGGGCGCCAGCGATGCCACAAGTGCCGCGTCTCGTCGCCCTGGCCACCGCCGTCCCGGCCTACCCGCTTGACCAGGAAGCGGTCGTCGAACGGGCCAGGCGCCTCTTCGCCGGCGCGCCGGAGCTCGACCGGCTACTGCCGGTTTTCGCCAATAGCGGGATCCGCCGGCGCTATTCGGCGGTGCCGCTCGACTGGTTCGACGAGATGCACGGCTGGGCGGAGCGCAACCGGCGCTATCTCGAGACCGCGCTCGACCTGATCGAGAGCGCCGCCGGCCGCGCCCTCGACCGCGCCGGGATTGCAGCGTCCGAGATCGGCGGGGTCGTCGTCGTTTCGACGACCGGGATTGCCACCCCGAGCCTCGATGCATTGCTGATCGAACGGATGTGCCTCGCGCCGACGGTGCAACGGCTGCCGATCTTCGGGCTAGGCTGTGCCGGCGGGGTGATCGGCCTCGCCCGCGCCGCGACGATCGCGGCGGCGATGCCCGACAAGGCGGTGCTGTTCCTCGTCGTCGAATTGTGCTCGCTGACCTTCCGCCGCGGCGATCTTTCGAAGAGCAACATCGTCGCCTCGGCCCTCTTCGGCGACGGCGCGGCGGCGGCGATTTTGCGGTGCGGCGGCGCGGGGCCGGCGGTCGTCGCCACCGGCGAGCACACCTGGCCGCAAACCCTCGACATCATGGGCTGGGAGGTCGCCGAGGACGGGCTGAAGCCGGTCTTCTCGCGTGACATCCCTCGCCTCGTTGCCAAGAAGCTCGGCGCGGTCGCGCGCGACTTTCTCGGCCGGCACGGGTTGACCACGGGCGATATCGACCGCTTCGTCTGCCATCCCGGCGGCCCCAAGGTGATCGATGCCTATGAGCACGCGTTCGGGCTCGGTCCGGACGCGCTGGAGGACGCGCGGGCCGTACTGCGCGACTATGGCAACATGTCCGCGGCGAGCGTGCTGTTTGTGCTCGAACACGGGTGGGCGCAGCGGTGGGAACGCGCGCTGGTCACCGCGTTGGGGCCGGGTTTCACCGCCGGCTTCGCGGTGCTGAGCCGAGGGTGAGCATCCTCTACGCCGTCCTCGGCCTCGTCGTCCTGCAGCGCGCCGCCGAACTGGGCTTTGCGGCGCACAACACACGCGGTTTGCGGGCGCAGGGCGCGGCCGAATGCGATGCGCGCGGCTATCCCTGGTTCGTCGCGTTGCATGGCGCCTGGCTCGCCAGCCTCTTTCTGCTGGTGCCGGCGAAAACCGCGCCATCCTGGCCGCTCCTCGCGCTCTATGCCGTGCTGCAACTCGGCCGGCTGTGGGTCATCACGACGCTCGGCCGGCGCTGGACCACCCGGATCATCGTCCTCTCCGGCGCGCCATCGGTAAAGACCGGGCCATACCGCTATCTGCGCCACCCCAATTACGCCATCGTCGCGGCCGAGATCGCGGTATTGCCGCTGGCCTTCGGCGCGACGGCGATCGCGCTGCTATTCTCCGCCGCCAACGCCGTGCTGATCGC
>DATCQF010000223.1:0-12851 GCA_036569735.1 Allostellaceae bacterium
ACGATCAGCCCGGCAGCGATCCCCTGCAGAAAGCGGAAAAACAACAGCCAGCCAAAGCTCGGCGCCGCGGCGCACAAAACGAAGGCCACGACGCTCCACATCAGCCCGGCGCGAAACACCCGGCCGTGGCCCCACATGTCGCCGACCCGCCCGAGCGCGAGCATCAGCCCGGCATGGGTCAACACATAGCAGATGACGACCCACTGGATCATCGCGATCGGCAGCCCGAAGCTGCCGGTAATGTCCGGGAAGGCGATGTTGACCGAGCTGTCGAGCGGCACGACGGAGATGCCGAGCCCGACCAGCATCAGCCGGAGCCGGGGCCAATTCGTCGCAGGCGCGGCCAGCGTGGCGCCGTTCACCACCGGGGCCGCATCCGCCGCGTGGCGGGCTGCCGTATGTCGGGCCTCGGCTTATCGGCTATCGCGGATCGAGGCACAGCGGAGCGGCCTTCCGGTAGTGGATGCCCACCATACCGCCGCGATGGCGAGTTGGCGCTGCCGATCGAGGGCTGCGACATGCATCGGGGCTATGTCAAAAGCGGCCAGATCGTGTACACGGCGCTGTGCGAGGCGAGCTACCGATCGGCACGAACATGCGACCCTGTTGGCGACCCGGACTTTTCGCTGCTGTCGCGGCGGTCATGCTGCTGAGCCCGTTGGACCGAGCGGGCGCGCAACCGGCCGAGAGCGAAGCGCGGATCTCGGACGGGGTGGTCAAGATCGGACTGCTCCTCGACCTGTCGGGCCCCTATTCCGACAACTCCGGAGAGGCCACCGCGACGGCGGCAAAAATGGCGGTCGAGGATCTCGGCGGCCGGGTGCTCGGGGCGCCGATCGAAATTGTCGTCGGCGATCACCGGAACAGCGCCAGTCGCGCCGCGGCGATCGCGCGCGACTGGTTCACCAGCCAAAAAATCGATGCGATCATGGATGTCACCGGCTCGTCCGAGGCGCTGGCCGTCCAGGGGATCGCGGACACCCAGCACAAGATCATCTCGCTGAGCGGTCCCGGAGCGGTGCGGCTGACCAACGAAGCCTGCACCCCAAATTCGGTCCATTACGTGTACGATACGCGCTCGGTCGCTCAAACCGTCGGCACCGCGCTGGTGACCCGCGGCGACAAGACCTGGTTCTTCATCACGGTCGATTACAGCTTTGGCTACGACCTCGAAAACAATACCGCCGCGGTCATCACGCAGAGCGGCGGCCAGGTGCTGGGCCATGCCCGCTATCCGCTCGATTCGCACGATTTCGGGTCGTATCTGGCGCGCGCGCGGGAATCGGGGGCCAAGGTCATCGGGCTGGCCAATGGCGGCTCCGATCTGGCGGATACGATCAAGCAGGCCGCCCGCCTCGGCATGATCCCGGGGCCCCAGCTGTTTGCCGGGCTCGTCCTGCGGATCAACGGCGTCCACGCGCTCGGGCTTGAGACGACGCAAGGCATGATCCTGAGCGAGAGCTTTTACTGGGACCTGAACGATGCGACCCGGGCCTGGTCGAAACGCTTTTTCGAGCGCACCCAAAAGATGCCGAACAGCCTGCAGGCCGGGGTCTATTCGTCGACGATGCACTATCTGCGCGCCGTCGCCAGCGCCGGGACCGACGACACCGATCCGGTGATGAAGGCGATGCGGGACACGCCGATCAACGATTTTTTTGCGAATTACGGCCGGATCCGCGCCGACGGGGTCATGGTGCACGACATGCGCCTGTTTCGGGTCAAGGCGCCGTCCGAATCGCATTATCCCTGGGATTATCTCGAGCTGGTCGCGACCGTCCCGGGGGATCAGGCATTCGGTCCGCTCGCCCAATCGAAATGCCCCTTGGTGAAGCAATGACGCAGGCCGATGGATGCCCCCGCAGTTCCTCTCGGAGCCCGACCCATGGCGTTTGATTTCGCAGGCAAAATCGTTCTCGTCACCGGCGGCGGCAATGGCATCGGCCAAGCCTCCTGCCGGGCTTTCGCGGCGGCCGGAGCGCGCGTCCTGGTGATCGACCGCGACGGCGCGGCGGCCGAACGGGTTGCCGCCGAATTGGCGGCGCGGCAACGGGGCACGCCCTCGATGTCGCGGACGGCGCGGCGTTTACCAGGCTCGCCGCCGACATCGCGGCCAGGGAAGGCGGCATCGATGTCCTGGTCAACTCGGCCGGAACGATCACCCGCCAGACCATCGCGGCGATGCCGGTCGCCGATTGGGACCGGGTCATCGCGGTCAACCTGCGCGGGCCCTTCAATGGGACCCAGGCGGTCATCCCGCACATGAAAGAGCGCGGCGGCGGCGCGATCGTCAACATCGCCTCGGTCGCCGGGCGGCGCATTTCGTTCGGCGGCGGGGCCAATTACAGCGCGTCCAAGGCCGGGCTCCTCGGCTTCACGCGCCACGCCGCCTACGAGCTGGCGCCCGACCGGATCCGGGTCAACGCGGTGTGCCCCGGACCGACCGCGACGGGGTTCGGCGGCGGCCAGATTCCCTCGGAGGAGCGCAAGGCGGAACGCGCGAGGAAAATCCCGTTGGGGCGCATGGTCGAGCCGGCCGACATCGCCGACGCCGTCCTCTTTCTCGCCAGCGACATGGCGCGGATGTGCACCGGTATCGCCCTCGATGTCGATGGCGGCGTGCTGATCAGCAACGACATCCCGTACGACGAATACTTCGCCCGCGCGCGGTAAAAAAATCGCATTCCCGGCGAAAGCCGGGATCCACCCATCAGCCGTCTCGGGCGCCGATCAATGGATCCCGGCTTTCGCCGGGAATGCAGAAACAAGATAAATAAGTGGTGGGTGCCCGCTACTCCCGCGCCTTGGCGTAGGGATAAATCAACTCGCCGGTCTTGTATTTTGCGGGCGAGAGGATCGTGACGGTTTTCGGCTCGCGGAACTGGTCGACATCGTGCCCCTTGATGTCGTGATACTGAGTCCAGATCGGCCGCGCTTCGGTCCATTCGCCCTCGGGGCCGAAGGCGATGTCGCCCTCGATCGTCATGAACGGGTGGCTGTGCATGTATTCGGTGAGCTTGTCTTCGTCGAGGCTCTTGGTCGCCTCGACCACCTGCCCGAGGATCTGCAATTCGCTATAGGCAAAGGGCGGCAGGAAATAGCCGAGCGGGTCGACACCCTCGGCCGGCGCCCTCTCGTGGTATTTCTTGATGAAATCCATGACGCCGGGAAATTTCATCGTTTCGACCGGTTCCCACAGCTCGATGTTGACGACGCCGTTGGCCGCCTCGCCAAGCTGCATCTTGATCGCCGCCGCCGCCAGCCCGGCCAGCCCGCCGCCCAGCATTTTGGTTTTCAGCCCGACCTCGCTGACGGCGCGCAGAAAGCCGACGGTATCCGACGGATAGGAGGCGAGATAGACAAGATCGGGTTGCGCCGACCCGATGGCCCGGACGATCGGGGTGAAATCGACCGTGGTGGGCGGATAGGCGCGGTCGTAGACGATGTCGAGGCCGGCAGCCTTGGCGTGGTTGCGGGCGCTGTCGGTGGCTTTGTGCTGGAACTCGGCATCCGCGCCGACGATCGCCAGGGTCTTCGGCTTCGGGTTCTGCGCCAGCGCCAGCTCAAAGTAGCCCTCGGCAAACGTCTTGACCGGGTCGGGGCCGAACGGCAGCATCGAGAAATATTTGGGGTAATGAAACTGTTCGTTGGCCGCCAGGGCGAACAACCCGAAGAACAGCCGCTTGTGCGAGATCGCCACCGGCATCGCCGGAACCACGAGGTTTGTCCCGTAACTCGATACCAGGAGGTCGACCTTGTCGATGTCGATCAGCTTCGTATAGATGCCGGGCACCGTCGACGGGTTGCTCTGGTCGTCGTAGTAGACGAGCTTGACCGGGCGGCCGAGTAGACCACCTTTTGCATTGATCTCCTCTTCCCAGATCTTGAACGCAAGGAGCCCGGTTTTGCCGACGACGGCAAACGGGCCGGTCAACTCCATGCTGAAGCCGATCTTGATCGGCTCCTCCGCCCGCGCTGGGGGCGCTCCCCATAGCAACAATACCGCCGTGAAGCCGGCGCCGAGTGCCCGTTTCAAACTCCTCATTCGAGCGGCCTCCCAGTGCCGGCCGGCCCAGCGTTGCCGGCTTGCGTTGACTGCGTTGAGCGGCAACAGTAACCGTCCGTGGCGCCGCCGGTAAACAGAGGAGCGTCGTCGTGCCGAAATTCGCCGCCAATCTCAGCATGATGTTCCAGGAGTTGGGCTTTCTCGACCGCTTCGACGCGGCCGCCGGGGCCGGGTTCAAGGGGGTCGAGTTCCTCTTCCCCTATGACCACCCGCCGCAGGCGATCGCCGAGCGGCTCGAACAGAACCGCCTCAGCCTCGCGCTGTTCAATATGCCGCCCGGCGACTGGGCGGCGGGCGAGCGCGGCATCGCTGCCCTACCCGGGCGCGAGCGGGAATTCCGCGAGGGTGTCGAGCAGGCCCTTGACTACGCCAAGGCTACCCAATGCCCAATCATCCATGCGATGGCAGGACTGGTGCCCGCAGGCCACGATCGCGCCGAAAGCGAGCGCGTCTATATCGAGAATTTGCATTACGCGGTGGACCGGCTCGCCCCCGAAGGGATCACGACCGTTATCGAGCCGATCAACACCCGCGACATCCCGGATTATTTCCTCAACACGACAAGCCAGGCGATGGCGATCATCCGGCACGTTGGGCGGCCGCATCTGCACTTGCAGCTCGACCTCTACCACGTGCAGATCATGGAGGGCGATCTGGCCCACCGCATCCGCGCGCTCGACGGCAACTACCCGCATGTCCAGATCGCCGGCAATCCCGGCCGGCACGAGCCCGATATCGGCGAAATTCACTACCCCTACCTGTTCGACCTGTTCGACGAAATCGGCTATGCCGGGTGGATCGGCTGCGAGTACCGGCCAGAGGGTGACACGGTGGCCGGGCTCGGTTGGGCCAAGCAGTACGGGATCGGGTAACCATTCAATGCAAAAGCGAAGCTTCCGTTGGCTCCTCGGCGCGACGACCCTCGTTGTCGCGGCCGCCATCTTTACCCTGGCGAAGGGCGAGCGCGGCGTCAGCCCGGCTGCGCCGGGGGCGCACGCGTTTCCCGACCTCGCATCTGGCCTCGGCGATCTCGCCTGGGTGCGCCTCACGCATGGCTCGGCGAAGGCCGATTTCGCCGCGATCGGCGGGCGCTGGATGGTGGTCGAGAAGGGCAACTATCCGGCCGCGCCGGACAAGATGCGCCGCCTCCTGCTCGGGCTTGCCGACCTCAGCCTCATCGAGCCCAAGACCGAGCGGCCCGAGCTGTTCGCCCGGCTCGACCTCGACGATCCGGGCAACGGCAAATCGACGCTGGTCGCGCTGCAGGACCGCGCCGGCAAGACCATCGCCGAACTGGTTGTCGGCAAAATGCGGCGCGACCATCTGGGTGGCGGCAATGACGGCGTCTATGTCCGCAAGCCGGGCGACGACCGCGCCTGGCTCGCCCGCGGCTCGCTCGATCTGGCGGGCGACCTGGCCGGCGGCTCCCCGGGCAGCCCCCCCGGCGGTATTGTCGGCTGGCTCGACCGCCGCGTCATCGACATTCCGCCGTCGCGCATCGCCGGGGTCACGCTGACCGGCGACGATGGTACAGCGCTGGTGCTGCGGCGTGACGCACCGGATGGCAAATTCGCCGTCGCGGACGCTCCCCCCGACGCCAAGTTGAAGAGCGATGCCGCGCTCGCCGAGCCGGCCGCGGCGCTCGCCGGCCTCGATCTCGACGATGTGACACCCGCCGCCGATCTGCCGGTCCCGCAGAAGGGCGTCGCAACCGCCGTTTTCACGACATTCGACGGACTGACCCTCACTCTCCGGCTGTTTGCGCATGACAACGCCGATTGGGCTTCGATCGAGGCCGCCGGCAGCGGCGCGGCAGAGCCCGACAGCCAGGCGATCAACGCAAGGCTGGCGCAGTGGAGCTACGCGCTTCCGGCCGGCCGGGCGAAGCTGCTGCGCACCCGGCTCGCCGACCTCGTCGAACCCGCCAAGGGCTCATGATGCCGGATGACGCGGTCACGAATACGGCATTCGAGCTGAACCCCGCCTCGCCCTGTCTCGGCATCTGCCTGATGGACCCGAGGACGCGGATGTGCCGCGGCTGCCTGCGCACGATCGACGAGATCGCCGGCTGGTACAGGGCGAACTCCGCCGAGAAGCATGCGATCCTCGAGCGCCTTGCGGTGCGGCGCGCCTCGGCAACGGCCATGCCGTGAGAGTCTGGTGGGTGGCGCTCGCCCTGTCTCTCGGCGGCTGTGCCGGGGCGGGGAGCTGGGTAAAGCCAGGCGCCGATGCGGCGGCTACCCTCCAGGACTATCAGGATTGCCGCGCCCTGGCGGGTAGCGCGGTCAAGACCGATGCCGACATCGATCAAGACATCCTGGCGACCCGCCATGACGATCGGCAGCGCGCGAGCGTGTTTCGTCTACAGGGCGAGGCGATGCGGCAACACACCACCGACCGCGCCGCGGCAATCGTCGATTCCTGCATGCAGGCGAAGGGTTTTGCCAAGCCGCGCTGAGGCAGTAATACAATTTCTCAGCGTCACCCCCGCGAAAGCGGGGGTCCAGGGCGCCGGCACTCACTGCGGCTGCCCTGGATTCCCGCTTGCGCGGGAATGACGGTTTTTCAGGCGTTCAGGCGGAAAACGCCAGCGCGACGAGTGCGATTGTGCCGATCACGATGCGGTACCACGCAAACGCGCCAAAGCCGTTCCGGCTGACGAATTCGACGAGCCGGCGCACCACGAAAAGGGCCGAAATGAAGGCGACGATAAAGCCGATGACGATCAATGCGGCGCTATTCGCGGATACAATGTCACGGTGCTTGTAGAGCTGGACAACCGAAGCACCTGCCATTGTGGGAATCGCCAGGAAAAACGAGAATTCAGTGGCCGCCGGCCGATCGACGCGCAGCATCAGCGCGCCCATGATCGTCGCCCCGGCCCGCGATACTCCCGGGATCATCGCCAGAACCTGGCAGCAGCCGATCGCCAGCGCGGTGCGCAGCGACATTGTGTCGATGTCGTGCACGCGCGGCCGCGGGCGCACTCGCTCGATCAACAAAATGAGAAATCCGCCGACGATAAAGGCGACCGCGACGACCCAGGCCGAGGACAGCATCTTCTCGATCAGGCTATGCGCTGCAAGCCCGATCACTGCAGCGGGGAGGAAGGCGAGCACGATATTTGCCACGAACCGCTGAGCATGCGAATCCGAGCCGAGACCGACGAGTGCGTTGAACAATCGTTCCCGGTATACCCAGCAGACTGCCAGGATGGCACCGAATTGTATGACAATCTCGAAGAGCTCATTCTCCGGTCCCTGAAGGCCGAGCAACTTGCTGGCGAGGATCAGGTGGCCGGTCGAGGAGATCGGCAGAAATTCGGTCAAGCCCTCGACGATGCCGAGGAGGATGGCGGAAGCGTAAGCGTAAAGCGCGGAAAACATGACCTCGCCAGCGGCTGCCGGATGTCGGCAGCGCCTGCCGAACCGCGCGCGGCGTAGCCGACCGGCGGGGCGGCTGTCAATGCCACCCAAGGGTAGGCAGGCCACGCGCCGCGCAGGGCACGGCCTCGGTTGACACCGCCGGGCCGGCTCCATCATGGTGCCGGGCCGTGTTCAGCCCACACCGGACCTTGCCGATGACCGATTCGGATCTTGCCCAGACCATCGATGCCGCGTGGGACGCCCGCGAGTCGATTTCGCCGTCCACGAGGGGCGCCGCGCGCGATGCGGTCGAGGCGGCGCTCGACCGGCTCGACGACGGCAGCCTGCGGGTGGCGGAGCCGAAGGGGGACGGCTGGCAGGTCCACCAATGGCTGAAGAAGGCGGTGCTCTTATCGTTCCGCTTGAACGACATGGTCGAGATCCCGGGCGGGCCCATCGACCCCGAGCGCGGCGCCGCCAAATGGTGGGACAAGGTGCCGTCCAAATTCGCCGGCTGGTCGTCGAACCGCTTCCGCGATGCCGGGTTCCGCGCCGTGCCCGGGGCGATCGTGCGGCGCTCGGCCTATATCGCGCCGAACGTCGTCTTGATGCCGAGCTTCGTCAATGTCGGGGCCTATGTCGGCGCCGGCACGATGGTCGACACCTGGGCGACGGTCGGTTCCTGCGCCCAGATCGGCCGGAACTGCCACCTCTCGGGCGGGGTCGGGATCGGCGGCGTGCTCGAGCCCCTGCAGGCCGAGCCCGTCATCATCGAGGACGACTGCTTCATCGGCGCGCGCAGCGAGGTCGTCGAGGGGGTCATCGTCGAGCAGGGCGCGGTCCTGGCGATGGGCACCTTCATCAGCTCGACGACCAAGATCGTCAACCGAGACACCGGCGAGGTTCACCTCGGGCGGGTCCCGGCCTATTCGGTGGTCGTCCCCGGCGCCTTACCCGGGAAGCCCTTGCCCGACGGCAGCCCGGGTCCGAGCCTCTACTGCGCGGTCATCGTCAAGCAGGTCGACGCGCAGACCCGCGCCAAGACCGCCATCAACGAATTGCTGCGGCTGTGAGCGAGGCCGTGTCAGGCCCCGGCAACTGGGCGATCGACCCGGTGGCGCTGGCTGCCGACCTGATCCGCCGGCCGAGCGTCACCCCGAAGGACGAGGGGGCGCTCGATATCGTCGCCTCGCGCCTCGAACTTCTAGGCTTTACCTGCCACCGCCTGGTATTCGACGACCCGGGCCCCAATGGCGAAAAGACCGCGCCGATCGCCAACCTCTATGCCCGCCGCGGCACCGGGCGGCCCAATCTGTGCTTTGCCGGCCATACCGACGTGGTGCCGCCGGGCCCCGCCGACGGGTGGTCATTCGACCCGTTCGCCGCGAGCATCTCCGAAGGCGCGCTGTGCGGCCGGGGTGCCGTCGACATGAAGGGTGCGATCGCCGCGTTCATCGCCGCCGCCGAACGGTTTCTCGCCGGGCGCGGCGCCGATTTCGCCGGATCGATCAGCCTCCTCATCACCGGCGACGAGGAAGCGGTCGCGATCAACGGCACCAGGAAGGTGCTCGACTGGCTGAAGGCGCGCGGCGAAACCCTCGATTGCTGCGTCGTCGGCGAGCCGACGTCGGCGCACGATCTCGGCGACATGATCAAGATCGGCCGGCGCGGCAGCATGACCGGCCGGCTCACCGTCGAGGGCGTTCAGGGCCACGTCGCCTATCCGCATCTGACCGACAACGCGGCGCACCGCCTCGTCGCGCTGCTCGACGGGCTGATCGCCAGCACGCTCGATGCCGGCACCGAGCATTTTCAGCCCTCCAGCCTGCAGGTGACAACGATCGATATCGGCAATCCGGCGACCAATGTCGTCCCCGGTGTGGCGCGCGCCACCTTCAACATCCGCTTCAACGATCGCTGGACCAGCGACACGCTGAAGGCCTGGGTCGCCGACAAGCTGGCTGCGGTCGGCGGAAATCATCAACTTGCCTGGGAAGTCAGCGGCGAATCCTTTCTGGTGCCGCCCGGCCCGGTCAGCGACGCTCTCAGCGCGGCGATCGGCGCGGTCACCGGCCGGACCCCGGAGCTCAGCACCACCGGCGGCACCTCCGACGCGCGCTTTATTCACGCATATTGCCCGGTCGCCGAATTCGGCCTGGTCAACCTGACGATGCACAAGGCCGACGAGCGCGTCGAGATCGCCGACATCACCGGTCTGACCGCGATCTACGAGGCCTTTCTCGAGCGCTTCTTCGAGACGGCATGACGGTCCCCGCCTGGACCGAAGTGCAGCTGGCGATCGGCGGCGCGTTGCGCCTGGCCCGCGGCGACCGGCGAGGGCTCGGGTTTTTCGACGCTTCGATCGACGGGTTCTGGCGCTCGTTTCGCGCCGCGTTGATCTGCTACCCGCCCTACCTGCTGCACTTGAGATTTCGCATCGACGCCCCGGTATGGGAGGCAGCCGGGGTGGTGCCGATCCTCGCCACGGAAACCATCGCCTATGTGATCTCGTGGGTGGCTTTTCCGCTGCTGATCCTGCCGCTCGCCCGGCAGCTCGGGCGCGAAAACCGGTTCCTCGGGTTCATGGTCGCCTACAACTGGTCGCAGATACCGCAGGCGGTGCTGTTTGTGCTGATCGGGCTGGACGACGCGACGGGTCTCTTGCCGCCACCGGCGGTGCAGGTCGCCGGATTGCTCGCCGTCATCGCGGTCTTGGTCTATCAGTGGTTCATCGCCCGGGTCGCGCTCGCGGTCAATGCTGCGCAGGCAATGGTCGTCGTCATTATCGATGTGGTAATGGGAACCGCGCTCGGCCATATCGCGGAACAGCTTTACGCGCCCTGATCGTAGCGCACCCCGACGAGGGTGAGCCCCTCGGCCGGCGCGGTCGGTCCGCCGGCCCGGCGATCGCGGGCCGCGAGCGCGCGCGCGACATCGGCGGGGCTCCATCGCCCGAGCCCGACCAGCTTCAAGGTCCCGGCCATGTTGCGCACCTGGTGGTGCAGGAACGAGCGGGCGCGCGCCTCGATATGGATTTCCTCGCCGACCCGGGCGAGGTCGAGCGCATCGAGCGTCTTCACCGGCGACAATGCCTGGCACAGCGAGTCGCGGAAGGTCGTGAAATCGTGATGACCGACGAGATGGTTGGCGCCCTCCTGCATCGCCCCGAGGTCGAGCGGCGGCGCGACATGCCACACCCGGCCGCGGTCGAGCGCCGGCGCCGCCCGGCGGTTGAGGATGCGGTACCGATAGTGGCGCCCGGTCGCCGAATGCCTTGCGTCGAAATCAGGTGGCGCCGGCTCGACGGCAATGATGCTGATCCAATGCGGGCGCAGATGGTGGTTGACCGCGTTGCGGATCACGTCTGTTTCGTGCTCACGCGCAAGATCGACATGCGCCACCTGGGCCAGCGCGTGGACCCCGGCATCGGTGCGCCCGGCGCCAAACACCTTCACCTTGGCGCCGCAGAAATCATGGATCGCGGTCTCGATGGCCTCCTGCACCGAGAGCCCGTTCGCCTGGCGCTGCCAGCCGACGAGGCCCGTGCCGCAATATTCGATCGTCAACCGGTAGCGGGGCACGGCAGGACCGTTCCGGGCGGCAGCGCAAACCCGCGCAGCAATGCCGATGCGTCGAGCGCGGTGCGGCCCGGGCGCTGCAATTTGAGCGGGCGCAGCACGCCCTCGCCGCAGGCCACCGACAGATGATCGTCGAGCACCGTGCCCGGCGGCGCCGTGGCGGAGCGCGGATCGGCCTCGGCGGCAAGCACGCGCAGGCGCTCACCGCGGCCGCAGAAATAAGCGCCCGGCCATGGGTCGAAGGCGCGAACCTGGCGCTCGAGCGCGAGCGCGCCGAGGCGCCAATCGAGCCGGGCCTCCTCGCGGCGCAGCTTTGATGCATAGGTGACGCCGCCCTCCGGCTGGGGCCGCGCAACGAGGGCGCCGCGGGCGACGCCGTCGAGCGCATCCGAAATCAGGCGGGCGCCGAGCCCGGCGAGACGCTCGCTCAATTCGCCCGATGTCGTTTTGGGCGCGATCGGAATCGCCTCCTGGAGGAGGATCGGCCCGGTGTCGAGCCCCTCGTCGATCTGCATGATCGTGATCCCGGTCTCGCTGTCGCCGGCGACGAGCGCGCGCTGGATCGGCGCCGCGCCGCGCCAGCGTGGCAAGAGCGAGGCGTGGACGTTGAGGCAGCCATGTCGCGGCGCCCTCAGAATCGCCGCCGGCAGTATGAGGCCATAGGCAGCAACCACCGCCGCGTCGGCCGGGGTTGCGGCGAATTCGTCCTGGGTTTCCCGGTTGCGCAGGGTCGTCGGGCAGCGCACCGCGATACCCTGCCGCTCGGCCAGCACCTGCACCGGCGAAGGCAACATCCGATGGCCGCGCCCGGCCGGCCGCGGCGGCTGGGTGTAGACCGCGCGGACCGAATGGCCGGCATCGACGAGCGCGGCGAGGATCGTCGTGGCGAAATCCGGCGTCCCCATGAAGATCAGGTCGAGCGGGGTGGTCATCGCATTTGCGTTCGCCCCCACCCTCCCACGCCTGCGGCGCGGGTCCCTCCCTCCCCCGCTTGCAGGGGAGGGTTCTTGGCTCGGGCGCGCCGCCGGTCTCCCTCCCCCGCAAGCGGGGGAGGGTTGGGGTGGGGGTTCTTAGGCATCGGCGTCACACCGCCGCGAGGGCGCCGCTGCGCTTTGCCTTGGCGAGTTTGCGCAGGATTATGCCGCGCTTGAGCGAGGTGATGTGGTCGACGAAGAGGACCCCGTCGAGGTGGTCGATCTCGTGCTGCAGGCAGGTGGCGAGGAGGCCCTTCGCCTCCAATTCGCGGATTTCGTTCTCGTGGTCGAGATAGCGCAGCCGGATCTCGGCGGGTCGCTCGACATCGGCGTAGTGCTCGGGCAACGACAGGCAGCCCTCGTTGGCCAGCATCGTCTCCTCGGAGCGCCACAGGATCAGGGGGTTGGCAAGGCGCATCGGCGCGGGCGCCTCGCCCTCGCGCGCGCAATCGATGACGAGGACGCGCTGCGCCACCCCGACCTGCGGCGCGGCGAGCCCGATGCCGATCGCGAGGTACATCGTCTCGACCATGTCGTCCATCAACCGGCGCACCGTGGCGTCGACGGCGGCGACCGGGCGCGCCTTTATCTTGAGCCGCGGATCGGGCGCGGTGATGATCGGTAACAGAGCCATGCCGCCTAGATAAGGCGCAGCCTCGCGGCCGTCAATATCGCGCAATTGGTTTCGTCACCCCCGCGAAAGCGGGGGTCCAGGGCGAGCGCTCAAACACTGCCCCTGGATTCCCGCTTACGCGGGAATGACGAGTTGATGTTGCAATCGAGTTAGATCAATCGAGTTAGATCAACCGAGTTAGATTCGTCGCGGCTCGCGTCAGCTCAGGCCGGCATGGTGCAGTTGTTTTCCTCG
>DATCQF010000224.1:0-2965 GCA_036569735.1 Allostellaceae bacterium
GCGGCCTGGTGCTTGGTCCCCGCGACGACAAACGCGACGTAGTCGCCGACCCAGCGCACCCGGTCCTTAACCAGCGCCGGAAAGCGCGGCCGGTACATCGGCCCGCCGCCGCGCCGCCGCATGCCGTCCGGCACCGGCAGATCGCCCCAGCCGGATTCCTCCCAATCGGCGCCGGTCAGCACCGCCAGCACCCCCGGCGCGGCTTTCGCCCGGCTGACGTCGATTCCGCGGATGCGCGCATGGGCATGCGGCGAGCGTAGTACGTGGCCGAACACCATGCGCGGCAGCACCATGTCGTCGACATAGCGGCCGCCGCCGCGCAACAGCCGCGGATCCTCGAAGCGCGGTACCGGCTGACCCAATGCGAATTCGCCCATCGTTCTCCCCCGAAATTAGCCCGCGCGCCGCGTCAGCGGAACGGATTGTTCAGGCAATGGGTCCGACCGGTCAAGGTCGAGCCTGCAGACACCCGCTTGGGCGGTAATGTCGATGAGGTGCAACGCCTCGGCGATTCCATGTCATCGGCGGTATTCGCGGCTCATCGGCAGGCGCGCGGCGCTGCGTGGCGGACACAATCAGCGGCGATCTTAAGCGCGATTGTCCAGCACAAGCGGCTTCCGTCCTCGGCTATCATGCCGCAGTGATGAACCGGCCCTTTCTTCCACCGCTCTTGAATGCGCGGCTGCCGATCTTCTACGGCTGGGTCGTGCTGGCCTGCCTGTGCTGCGCCGGGTTTGCGCGCCAGGGGCCGGCGGTCGCCACCCTGTCGATTTTCGTCGAGCCCCTGACCCGCGAGTTCGGCTGGTCGCGCACCGCGCTCTCCGGCGCGGTGTCGCTCGGGGGCGTCCTCGCCGCGCTGGTCGCGCCGCTGATCGGGCCGCTGCTCGACCGCCAGGGGTCGCGGCTCGTGTTGTGCGCGGCCGTGCTGGTCAACGGCGTTGCGCTGATGCTGTTGTCGCTGACGCAATCGCTCGTCGTCTTTTATCTGTTGTTTTGCCTGGCGCGGATGATCTGGGCGGCGCCGTTCGAGCTCGGCCTCTACGGTGCGCTCAACAACTGGTTTGTCCGGCGCCGCGCCTTTGCCAGCGGGGTGGCAACCCTGGCGCAGATGGCGGGGCTGGTGGCGATGCCGCTGATCGCGCAATTGGCGATGCTGGAGGACGGCTGGCGCGCCGGCTGGCTGGCGATCGGCGTGACGACCCTGCTGATCGGCTTTGTCCCGACCTGGCTGTTGATGGTGCGCCGGCCGGAGGATCTCGGCCTCGTGCCGGACGGCATGGGTGCGCCGACCGACGGCGGGCTCGGGGCGCTGGCAGCCCACACCGCGCCGGAGCCCGCGTTCTCGCGACGCCAGGCGCTCGGTACCGCCTCGTTCTGGCTGCTGCTGCTCTATACCGCGCTTGTGTATCCGGTGCAGGCGGGGGTCAGCCTGCATCAGGCGCCTTATCTGATCGAGCGCGGCATCGACCCGACGATCGCCGCCACCATCATCAGCACCTTCTCCCTGATGTCGGCGGCCGCGACCTTGGCCTGTGGCGTCCTGCCGAGGGCGGTGCCGATCCGCTACCCGCTCGCCGCCACCGGCGCGATCCTCACCCTCGGCATCTTTCTGATGCTGGGCATCCGATCGGCCGCGCAGGGCTACCTCGCCGCGAGCGTCTTCGGCTTTGGCATCGGCGCCATCCTGACCCTGTTGCCGGTCGCCTGGGCGGATTATTTCGGACGCGCCCATTTCGGCGCGATTCGCGGCATCGCGCTGTCGGCCCAGGTGCTGGCCCAGGCGGCCGGACCCCTCCTATCGGGCGCGCTGCGCGACATCACCGGCGATTACCGGCTGTCGTTGCAATGCTTCGGCGCGCTGGCGATGCTCAGCGTCGTGGCTGCACTGGTGGCACGCCAGCCGAGGGCTTGGCCAGCCGAACGCCCCGACCGGCCGGCACCGCGACCGGCCGGCGCCGCGCAATGCTGATCCCGGTGCCGCGTCGAGGCGAGCAAGCGACTGATCAGCAATCCCGCAGCATGCCTGAGCCAAGATCGCGGTATGGTTCTCCCGGAAGAGGAGCAGCGGGTGCGGCGGTGAACGTGTTTCGGACGCTGAAGATCGCGTTGAGCATCAGCATCATCGTTTTCATGGTGTTGGGAGTGAGCGCGTCGTTTGCCATTCTGGATCGCCAGAAAGCGTTGGAGGATGCGGCGCGCTACAACATGGTGTGGGCGGTCAGCCAGGCGATCGGCGAGTTTTATCGTTTTGAGGGCAGCGTCGGCGCCTATGGAGTCCCGGAGAGCGGCACCGACAAGGACGAGGTCCAGCTCCGCTTCGACATCCTCTATAATCGCCTGGATATTTTTCGCCGCGGCGACGTCAAGCAATTCACCGACGCCAAACCCGGGCTGGGGCAGACCGTCGAGGCGTTTGGCCGGTTGCTGACCGAGATCGATCCGCTGGTGCAGACGATCGATCGCCCGGGCGCTGTTGCGCGCATCCTGAAACTGTGCCAGCCGTTCAAAGCCAAGCTCGCGCAACTGGCGGCGAGCGCCAACGAGTATGGCGGCGATCAGGCCTCCGCCGACCAGCACCGCCTCCTGCAACTGCACGGGATCTTCTCGGGCATCGCCGCCGCGCTGGTGGTGTGCGGCTTTGCCTTCATCATCCTCTTGTTCTTCCAGAACCGGCTGCTGACGACAGCGTATGAAAGCCTGCGCGCCCAGATCGAGGAACGCGAGAGAGCCGAAGAGGCATTGCGCCAAAGCCAGAAGATGGAAGCGATCGGCCGGCTGACCGGCGGGGTGGCCCACGATTTCAACAACCTGCTGACGGTGGTTGCCGGCAACCTCGACCTGATCGAGCGCCTGGCCGAGGCGACGGGGGAGGGCGGCGTGCCGCGCGATCGCCTTCGCCGGCTGGTCGAGGCGGCGCAACGCGGCCTGGCGCGCGGCGAAAGGCTGACCCGGCAGCTCCTCGTCC
>DATCQF010000225.1:0-5644 GCA_036569735.1 Allostellaceae bacterium
CCATTCCCAGACCGCCACCAGCCGCATGCCGGATGCCGACACCATCTGGGCCTCCGCCGCCGACAGCGTCGGCCAGCGCGAGGCCGGATCGCGATAATAGCGGGCGACGAAGTCGAGATGGCTCCCCTTGAGTTCCTGGGAGTAGTCGCGGGCATCGTTCGGCAGATCGATGCCCTGGGCCGGCCCTCGCGCGCGAAACGCTTCGACGACGACCGGCGGCGGCGGCGGGCTGGAGCATGCCGCCAGGACGACTATCGGCAACATCAGCACAAGGTTCTTGATCGTCATCGTATTCCCGCTGTTACCGTCTATAGGCCGGGTTCTTCAATACCAGAAGCCACGGGCAGCCGGCCATACCGCGCGGCACGCGCGGAGCCGCGTCAGCCCCCTTCGGCGCGCAATTTCTGCCGAAAGCTGTCGATCGGAACCGGCTCGCCCTTGCGCTGGACATACCAGAAGGCCCAGCCGTTCCAGGCCGGCGCGCCCTGCAGCCGGGCCGCCACGGCATGGATCGAGCCCTTATGCTCGCCGGAAATGAGGCTGCCGTCGGCGCGCACTCGCGCCTGCCATCGCCGCGTCTGATCGAACAGCACCTCCCCGGGCTCGATGAGGCCGCGCTCGACGAGGCTGCCGAACGGGACCCGCGGGGCGTCGCGCCGGGACTCGCTGTGGACGAGATCGGCCGGCGCCGGCCGCACCCCCGCGATGCGCCGCCGCGCGACCGCGACATAGGCGGGGTCGCGCTCGATCCCGATAAAGCGGCGCCCGAGGCGTTTGGCAACCGCGCCCGTCGTCCCGGTGCCGAAGAACGGGTCGAGCACGGTGTCGCCCGGCCGGGTCGACGCGAGAAGGACCCGGTGCAGCAAGGCCTCGGGCTTCTGCGTCGGATGGGCCTTCCGGCCAGCGCCGTCGCGCAGCCGTTCAGGCCCGCCGCACAACGGGATCAGCCAATCGCTGCGCATCTGCAATTCGTCGTTGAGCGCCTTCATCGCCTCGTAATTGAAGGTGTATTTGGCCTCACGCGAAAACGCGCACCACAGCAGCGTCTCGTGCGCGTTGGTAAAGCGCCGGCCGCGGAAATTGGGCATCGGGTTCGATTTGCGCCAGATCACGTCGTTGAGGATCCAGAAGCCCTGATCCTGCACCGCGGCACCGATCCGGAAGACGTTGTGATAGGAGCCGATGACCCACAGCGCGCCGGCCGGCCGCAGCACCCGGCGACAGGCGGCGAGCCAGCCCCGGGTGAACGCATCGTATTCGGCAAACCCGGCGAACTTGTCCCAATCGTCCAGGACGCCGTCGACCCGGCTGTTGTCGGGACGGTGCAGCGCGCCGGCGAGTTGCAGATTGTAGGGCGGGTCGGCGAACACCAGATCGACCGAGCCCGCCGGCAGCCGCGCCATCGCGGCGAGGCAATCGCCTTCGATGATGGTGTCGCGCAAGACCGGTTCTACCTCAACCATGACGCGAACTGTGGGCGCGCCCGGAGGGCCCGTCAATTCCCCGGGGCGCACCACCCGTGCGTCGCCTCGCCCGCTCCGGCCGGCACACCGGCGTCGAGCAGCGCGAAAAAATCGGCCGCACCCGAAATCGCAAGGCGAACCGGGGCGAACGAGCGGCGATGGTGCGGCGTGACGCCGAAGAGCCGGATCGCCCTGCCATGCTCGGCCGTCCCGTAGCCGACATTGGTTTCCCAGCCGTAGCCCTGATAGCGCCGCGCGAGACCGTGCATGATTCGGTCGCGGGTGACCTTGGCGATGACCGAGGCCGCGGCGATCGAGAAGCTCAGCGCGTCGCCCTTGACTATCGTGTGCACCGCGCACGGCAGGCCGGGCGCGACATTGCCGTCGACCAGCGCGATGTCGGGCGGCCCCCCGGGAGCAAGATCGAGGACCGCCACCGCCCGCGCCATCGCCAGGAGGCTGGCGCGCAGAATGTTGATCCGATCGATCTCGTGCGCGCTCGCCGCCCCGACGCCGATGCTGACCGCCCCGACCCGGGCGCCGGCAACGAGGGCCCGGTAGCAGCTCTCGCGAGCCTCGCGGCTGAGCACCTTCGAATCGTCGAGCACGGCGCGCAATTCGCCGCGGAAGCGCCGCCGATCGATGATGACCGCGGCAGCGACGACGGGTCCCGCCAGGGGTCCGCGCCCGGCCTCGTCGACGCCGCAGACGACCCCGCCGCTGCGCCGCTCGATGGCGAAATCCGGCATCCGCTCCTCCCCAGGCCACCGCGGGCTTCCCCGAGGCTCCTGCCGCAGCCCGCTTGTGCCATTCTCCGGCCGCACAAACAAGCGGTTACGAGACATCGAAACCTGGGGAACAAAAAAAGAACATATTTCGTTGACTCATCTCGGCGATTATATACTTGACTGACAGACAAGTATATAATCGCCCTCATCTCGAAGCAATTTATATTCTCTATTTGTTCTCGTCCTTGCTGGAAACCTGTCAGTTGATCAACCAACCAGCTGGGCAACCGAGGGAAGGAATTCCGATGAAATGGGTCGTTTTTGCCGCTTCGACGGCGATTGCCGCGACGCTGTGGCTGCCGGGCGAAGCCGCGCAGCCGGCTGCTCCCGCGACTTCCGCAGCTTCCGCGACTTCCGGCGAGGTGATCAGCTTCGAAGAATACCGTGATTGGCGGGTCAATTTCATCGAGCGGCGCCAAAGCGAGCTCGCGGTCGAGCTTGCCGGAGCCGATCTCCCGGCGCTGCAAAAAACCCGGCTCGAACGCAGCAAAGCCTATTTCGACTGGTTCGCCGGCCTGCCCGCCGCCGAGCGCGACCGCCGCTTCCGCGAACGCTTCGACCGGATCGACGCCAATCACGACGGGCAGATCGACCAGGCCGAGCGCGGCGCCTGGCGCGACCGGCAGCGTGCGTTCTATCACCGCGATCGCACCGAGCGTCCTTCGGCCGAAGCGGCGCCGCAGCATCCCACCGAAGCCGCGGCGCATTAGAGCCCGTCAACCGGTCCGGCGATCCCGGTTCTCCGCCTGCAAATAACAGGCGGAACAGGAGACCCGCGGGCGACCGGCGGCCGGCGTGCTATGCTAAGCTGGAAGCGCCGGGAGAGGGGGCGATGGATAGCGGGCTTGCGGGGCTGATCGCCGCCGAGACGGTGCTGAGCCACAGCGACGGCGCGCACGGCATCCTGTGGGTGCGCGGCCACACGCTTGCCGAGCTCGTCGCCGATTTCGGCTATGAGGGCGCGGTCGGCCTCTTATGGGAGGAGTTTGCCGGGGCGAGCCTCCCCCGCGCCGCAATGCGCGCCCGCCTCGGCGCCGGGCGCGACCTCGCGTTCGCGCACCTCGGCGATTGGCTGGCCGAGGCGCAGAAGCGGCCGCTCGTCGAGGGCGTCCGGCTGGCCCTCGCCGCCTTGCCGGACGACAGCACCCCGGCGGCGATCCTCGCCACCTTGCCGGTGGCGATCGCGGCGCTGCTGCGCCGGCGTGCCGGGGCCGCCTTACTTGCCCCCGACCCGGCGCGCGGCACCGCCGACGATCTCCTGCGCATGGTGCACGGGCACCCGGTTGCGCCGGTCATGGCCGAGGCGCTCGACACCTACTTCACCGCGGTCATCGATAACGGCCTCAACACCTCGGCCTTTACCGCCCGGGTCATCGCCTCGAGCCGCGCCTCCCTGGTAGCGGCGGCGCTCGGCGCCTATTGCGCGTTTACGGGGCCCCTCCATGGCGGCGCGCCGGGGCCGACCCTCGACATGCTCGACCAGGCGGCGGCGAGCGGCGATGTCGCGGGCTGGGCCGAGAAGAAGCTCGCCGCGGGCGAGCGGCTGATGGGGTTCGGCCATCGCGTGTTCCGGCTCGGCGACCCGCGCGCGGCGCTGTTGCGCATCGCGCTGGAGCGCCTCGGGCGGGAGCTCGGCCCGGCGGCCGGCCGGCTCGCCTTCGCGGCCGAGGTCGAGCGCGAAGTCGCGGCCGCCTTCGCCCGGCTGAAGCCGGGCCGGCCGGCGCTGCAGCCCAATGTCGAGATCAATGCCGCGCTCCTGCTCGACGCGGTCGGGCTGCCGCGCGAGGCGTTCACCCCGGTTTTCGCGGTGGCGCGCGGTGCGGGCTGGCTTGCCCACGCGATGGAGCAGCAACGCGAGGGGCGCCTCATCCGCCCCTCCTCGGCCTATGTCGGGCCGCGCCCGAAGGGCGTCGCCCCAAGGGCGTAAGTAAGGCGTGATCGGCGCCGACCGGCCTAATCGATGGCCCAGCGGTAACCGACCGTCGGCGCTTGCCGCACGGTCCGGCTGACCCCGACGGTCGGCCCGGTATAAGCCGGTTTCTGGTCGGCCGGCGGCGCCGTTTTGGGCCGGGTTGCGATATGCTCACTCGCGCCGATCTGCTGCGAAATCTGCGGAACCAGGTCGAGATCGAGGCAATTATTCGGTTGACCGGCCCGCGAATGACCGGCCCGCGAATGGCCGGGTGGACATGCCGAGAAGGCCGTGCCGCTGCCCAAGAGGGAGGCCGCGACAATCGCGGCCGAGACGCCAGCGCGCATCCTCGCCCCCTGTTGTGGTCGCTTTCGCCGGATTGTTACAGAAAAACTCACCGTAGACGAATCGGAAATTACCGGCCGCTCGGCCCAAACGGCGGCGGCGGCAACAGACGCCAGCCGGCGGTGGCCGCGGCGTATTCTACCGTTGCGCGCCGCGCCGATCGGCCGCGCATTTGCGCAGGTTGCACAAACCCTCTAATGTGGCGACAATCTAACTGTTATCAATGTTGTAGAAACCAATCGCGTTCAGGCTACCGGGGCCGACCGGTTGCGCGCAGGTCCGCGGGTGCAGTTCGACCCGGGAACCGGTGTAGCGCGGTGGCCGTTCCAACCAAGAGGCGCAGATCGCGCGACGATCACGCTACAAACGAGGGCATTGTGTTGACACCCCCCAGGAACGCGATGGCCAGGATCGCGAGATGTCGTCGCCTTGGGCAGCATGGCTGGGCCGCTCGCGGCGCCCTCGCCCGTCAGCTGGCCGCGATCGTCGCCGTCTGCGCGCTGGCGGCGGCAAGCGCCAACGCCCAGGTGCCGGAAGGCGGCGCGGCCCTTTTGCTTCCCGCCTCGCTGCAGCCGGCTGAGACGGCAGCGGGCGCGAGCCCCGCCGCCACCGGCGACAGCGAAATCAGGAACCGCATCGCCGGCGCCGGGATCGTTGTCGGCGGCGAGCAGCTGCACGGCGCGCTGTTGCGGCAATTCTACGCGGCGCATAATTTCGAGCCGGTCTGGGCGACGCGGCAAGCGCAGGCGGATGCCCTGGTCAACGCGGTGTTACGGGCCGGCGAGCATGGCCTCGACCCCGGCATGTTCCATGGCGCGCTGTTGCGCAACACGGCGGCGCTGCCGCCGATCGAGCGCGAGCTGGTGCTGTCGGATGCGTTTCTCGCCTACGCCGACGCGCTCGCCAACGGCGCGGTGCCGATCGAACTTCGCATGGATGACGAGGATTTGACGCCCGAGCCGATCGCAGTCGCGGCCGCGCTCGACAACGCCCTCAACAGCCCCGATCCGGCGGCTTCCGTGGAGGCGCTGGCACCGAAATCGCCCGATTATGCCGCGCTGCGGCGCGCCTTGCAGTCCTACCGGCGCGCTACCGCAGACGGCGGGGCAACACCGGCGGGCGCCGGCGGTATCGGC
>DATCQF010000226.1:0-2342 GCA_036569735.1 Allostellaceae bacterium
GGTAGACGCCGCGCGGCCGCCCGACGGCATCGCCCGGCCCGGCGTGCCCGCGACGACGGCTCCCCGGCGCGCCGACGACGATTTGCGCAAGCTGATCGTCGGACGCGAGATTTCGCTGTCCGGCGAGATCACCTCCTGCGACAAGCTGATCGTCGAAGGCAGCGTCGAAGCAAATCTGCAGAATTGCCACGATGTCGAACTCGCCGAATCGGGGCTGTTCAAAGGCTCGGCGACGATCGACGAGATCGAGGTGCGCGGGCGGTTCGAGGGCAATCTGGTCGTCAGGAAGCGGTTGTTCATCCGCGCCACTGGCCGGGTATCCGGAACGATTCGCTATGGCCAGCTCGAGATCGAACGCGGCGGCCAGATCTCGGGCGACATTCAATCGGGCGACGATGCCGTCTCCGAGACGCCCGGCGCGCGCGTCGCGTTCTGAGCGCTCAGCCGAAGGCGTCCTTGATTCGCGCCCAGTCTTCGAGCGCGCGTTCCTCGCCCGGGGTGACCGGGATCACCAGCTGGTTCCAGCCGGCGGCGCGCAGCGCCTCGACGCGCTGCGTCAATTCCTGCTCGGTCGCGGTGAAGGTGGTGCGCCGGATCAGTTCGGCGGTGACGAACCGGCGCTCCTCGGGCTTGACGAAAACGAAATGCCCGCGGTGGTTCTGCAGGTAGCGCGCGTCTTGCGGCTCGAAATGGCGGGCCATCTCGACATAGCCGGCGACCGCCTCGGCGATCCCCTCCTCCTCTACCTTCATCGTGTTGTCCCAGCCCTGCTGGTCGACATCGGCGGCGCGGTGCAACAAGGTCGCGGCGCGCGGCCCGGCCTGCGCCATCGCGCGCGGGCTATCGGCCGGCTCGCCCGGCGCCAGCACGCAACCGCATACCCAGGCGGTGGAATATAGCTCCGCCGCGGGGCGGCCGGAAGCTGCCCAGGCCATTTTCATGCCCTCGATCGCGCCGAGACCGCCGTCGACATCCTGGATAAAGCATTTCCACCTGGCATCGAGCCTGGCGGTCAGCGCCTGCGATTTCGGGCCGTACGCCGAAATATGCAGGGGGATCGGGTCCTTGGTGTTGAAGAGGCCGATCTCCGGGTTGAGGAAACGGATCTTGCGGCGCCTGCCCTCGACCATGGTCTCGACCGTCTCGCCGGCGATCAGCGCATAGACGACCCCGATATACTCCTCCATGTCGGCGAGCTTCATCGCGCCCATGCCCATCGCGCGGCGCGCCGAAAACCCGGTGCCGACCCCGAAATCGATCCGCCCCGGCGCCAGGCCGTTGAGTGTGGCGAACGCGTTCGCGGTCACCGCGGCGATCCGGTTCGACGGCACCAGGACCCCGGTCCCGAGCCGGATGCGCGAGGTTTTCATCGCCGCCGCCGCCATCGCGACAAAGCAGTCGGCGGTGATCATCTGGGTGTCGAAGAACCAGGCGTGGGTGAAACCCAGCGCCTCGGCGCGCTGCGCCAGCTTCCACGAATCGCTCGAGGTGGCGATGCCGATGCCGAAATCCATGCGTGTCCCCTCCCCCCGCCGCCTTCAAGCCCAGTAGGCGCCGCGCTCACACATTGAAGCGGAAATGCATGACGTCGCCGTCCTGGACGACGTACTCCGAGCCTTCGAGCCGCATCTTGCCGGCATCCTTGGCGCCCTGCTCGCCGCCGCAGGCGACGAAATCGGCGTAGGGGATGGTCTCGGCGCGGATGAAGCCCTTCTCGAAATCGGTATGGATGACCGCGGCGGCCTGTGGCGCCTTGGTGCCGTGGGGGATCGTCCAGGCCTTGGACTCCTTGGGGCCTGCGGTGAAATAGGTGATCAGGTCCAAGAGCGAATAGCCGGCGCGGATCACCTGGGCGAGCCCGGTCTCGGCGAGATCGAGCGCGGCGAGAAATTCGCGCCGCTCTGCGAGGTCGGCGATGAGGGCGAGTTCGGCCTCGATCGCCGCCGAAATCATCACCGCCTGCGCCCCTTGCGACGCGGCATAGTCGGCGACCCGGCGGCTTATCTCGGTGCCGGTAGCGGCGGCTCCCTCGTCGATGTTGGCGATGTACAGCACCGGCTTCGCGGTCAGCAATTGTAAGAGCTTCAGCTGGCCCTGCTGTTCGGGCGCCAACGCGATGCTGCGCGCCGGCCGGCCGTCCTGGAGCCCCGCCAGGACAGGCTCGATGACATCGAGCTGGGCCTTCGCCTCGCGTTCCCCACCGCGAACGCGTTTCTGCACCGCGATCATCCGGCGCTCGAGGCTGTCCAGATCGGCCAGCATCAATTCGGTCTCGACCGTCTCCGCGTCGCGGATCGGATCGACCGAACCCTCGACGTGCACCACATTGTCATCCTCGAAGC
>DATCQF010000227.1:0-3109 GCA_036569735.1 Allostellaceae bacterium
CGTTGACGATCATCCCGTGGCGCGCAAGTACATCGGTGCCGGCGGCGTTGATGGCCTCGACGTCGGCGCGCTGCAGCAATGCGAATTTATCGGCGTTGCGCGCGACGACCGCCTGGATTTCGGCCGGCAGCTTCTGCCACGCGGCGGCGTTGGCGATCAGGGTGAAGCCGGTCCACCAATGCGCGGTCAGGCTCAGATGGCTCTGCACCTCGTAGAGTCTCAAGGATTGCACGACACCGAGCGGGTCGCTCTGGCCGTCGAAGGTTTTTGCCTTCAGCGCGTCGTACATCCCGCTGAACGGCACCATGCCCGCTTCGGCGCCGAGCGTCTGGAAGAAATCCGCGGCAAACGCACCGCCCGGGCTACGGATCTTCAGCCCGGCAAAATCGTCGGCGGTGCTGATCGCCCGCTGGCTCGTGGTGATGTGGTGGAAGCCGTTCTGCCATGAGCGCGCGAAGGCGTGAAATCCACCGGCGGCGAGCTCCCCGCGGATGATGTCGCCGAGCGCGCCGTCGAGCGCGGCGAACACCGCCGTGCTGTCCTTGAACACGAACGGCAGGAGGGGGAGAGCGCTGGTCGGGGCGACCCCGCCCAACAGCGCCCCCGACATGTAGAATTCGAGCGTGCCCTTCTGGAGATCGGCGAACATCTGCGGATCGGGGCCGAGCCGGCTTTCCGGAAAAACCTCGAGGCGGAATGCGCCGTCGGTGTCGCGCCGGATCGCCTCCGCCATCTCGGCGAGGCGGCGCGCGGTCGGGCTCGCCGCCGGCTGGTTGGCGCCGAGACGGTAGTGAAAGCCGGCGGGTTTTGTCGTGTTCATGGCGCCTCTCTCCCCGAAAGACCAAAAAGTAGGATGGGTTGAGCGCAGTGAAACCCATCATCCGTCCGGCGAGAAGCAATGGGCTTCGCCGTGCTCAGCCCATCCTACCGGGGCTGCGCCGCCTCGCCGACCAATACGGCGACCGGAAACTCGCGGAACAACTCTGCGGCGCGCACCCGCTCGCGCCCGGCGAGCCGCTCGCCGGTAAAGACGTTGCGCCAGCCCTCCGCCGCCGGCAGCAGGATTTCGGTCGCGCCCCACTCGGCCGCCGCGCCGCCCTTATAGAGGCCCCAGACCAGATGCGGCACGGCGGCGACCAGCACCGCTTCGCCATGGCGACGGGCGAAGGCGCACAACCGGTCGGCGTTGCCCCCGCCGTTGCCCCCGCCATTGTGCCCGGGGACGATCTCGACAGGCTGATAATCGCCGGCCGCGAACAATTCGGGGTTCGCGCGGCGCAGCGCGAGGAGGCGCGCGGTCACGAACAATTTCTCGCGCCCGTCCTGCCAGCGCGCGCCAAGATCGCGGACCCGCGCGCCGGTGACGGCGTCGAGCAGCACCCGGCGCTCTCCCCAGTCGACCGGCCGGCGGTTGTCGGGATCGACCAGGCTGAAATCGAAGAGCTCGCCGCCCTGGTAGATGTCGGGGACGCCCGGCACGGTCAGCTTGAGCACAAGCTGCGCCAACGAGGCGATCGCCGCGGGGCGCGCCACGAGGCCGATAAAGGCGGCAAAATCGGTGAGGAACGGGTTGGGCCGGGCGGCATCGAGGACGCCCCGGACAAAGTGCTGGAGCCCGGCCTCGTAAGCCTCGTTGGGATAGCTCCAGCTCGATTGCTCCTTGCCCTCGCGCACCGCCTTCACCATCGCGCCTTCGACCCGTTCGGCGAGCGCCCCGAGCGCGCCTGCATCGTCCGGGTCGCCCGGATCGAGCAGCGGCGGCCAGGCTCCGACCAGCGTCTGGTAGAACAGGTATTCGACATTGCGGTCGGGTACCGGCTCGCCGTCGATCTCGGTGCGGTGGCGCCGATTGAGCCGCAGCCATTGCGCCACCCGCCTGCCCCACTCGCGCGGCATCTCCGACAACAGCGCGATGCGCAGCCGGCCGTCCTCGCCGCGCTTTGTGTCATGCGTCGCGGTCGTCACCATGGCGCGCGGCGCGACGCGCGCGCGCTCCGCCATCAGGTGGTGAAAGGCGGCGGCCGACATCCCGAAGCGGCGCGGGTCGCCGCCGACCTCGTTCAGTGCCAACAGGCGGAAATAGCGGTAGAAGGCGGTGTCTTCGCACCCCTTCGCGGTCACCGGGCCGCTGACCTGCTGAAACTGCATCGCCACCAGCAGCAACTCGGCGGGGTTCGAATGCCCGGGCAGCTCGGCGAAGAGGACGCCGCGGATGAAATCGAGGATCGCCACGTCGCCCGGGCGCCAAGCTTTCTTGGCCAGCGCGATCGCCCATTCGATATAGCGGCGGTCGTCCGGGCCGGCGCCGCGCGGCGACACATAGGTGCGGTACACCGGAAATGCCGCGATCACCTCCTGGAGCGCCGACAGCATCGCGTTGTAGGTGAAATCGCGGGTCCGCCAGTCGCTCATCGACAGGCGATGGAAACGCCGGGCGAGCACGTTCATCTCGCTCGCCAGGTTGACCTGCATGATGCGCTTCTTGGCGGCGTAGAGCACCGCGTCGAAATCCTCGGCCCGGCCGGTCAGGCGGCGATAGAGCCGGGTCATCGCCGCCTCGGCGCCGGGATCGACGAACAGCGCCAGCGCCTGGTTGAGAAAATCGTATCCGGTGCTGCCGGCGACCGGCCAGTCCGGCAAGCGCTCGTAGCGCGCGAGGATCTTTTCGACGGCGATATAGACCCTCTCGCCGATCCTCTCGCGCAACGCCGCGCAATACATCGCGGGGTCGAACAGTCCGTCGATGTGGTCGATGCGCAGGCCCTGCACTTCGCCGCGCGCAACCCGCTCGAAGACCATCCGATGGGTCGCCTCGAACAGCTCGGGCGATTCGATGCGCAGCCCGGCGAGTTCGTTGATGTTGAAAAACCGGCGGTAGTTGATCTCCTCCGCCGCGGCGCGCCAGTTGGTCAGTCGATAGGCCTGGGCTTCGAGGAGGCGGTGCAGCGGCTGGAAGCTCGCCGGGTCTCCAACCGTTCCGGTAAATTCGCGCAATGCCGCCTCCAGCGCGCGCGCGATATCGGGATCGGCTGCTTCCTCGGAGAGACGCTGCTTCAAATCGCCGGCGCGGGTTCGCGCCGAGGCGCCCTCAAGCCGCCGCAGCGCGGCA
>DATCQF010000228.1:0-3566 GCA_036569735.1 Allostellaceae bacterium
CCCCGGCGCCAATGCCCGAACGCGGCTACGCCCGGCTCTACCGCCGCGAGATCCTGCAGGCCGACCGCGGCTGCGATTTCGATTTCCTGCGTCAGCACCCGCTCGGCGACGGGCGCGCGTGACCCGGCTGCATTGCCGCCCTGCGTGCTTCGAGACGCGCCCCTGGCGCTCCTCAGCATGACGTTGTTTTATAGATGGCATAAAGAGTACGTCATCCTGAGGAAGCCGCGAAGCGGCTGTCTCGAAGGACGCCCAGCGGCGATCCCAGCCAGCGTCGGCTAACCGGGAAGGCAAGACAAACATGCCGATATCGATCCGTCCGCTTAATCCGGACTTTGCCGGGGAGGTTGCCGGCATCGATTGCCGCGAAACGCTCGACGCGCAAGAGGTCGCCGCGATCGAAGAGGGGATGGACCGCTACGCCGTGCTGGTGTTCCACGACCAGCCCTTGAGCGACCAGCAGCAGCTCGCGTTCACCCGGCATTTCGGCGCGCTCGAGAGCTACCCGACCCCGGGCCACATCCGCCGGCCCCAGGAGCAACGGCTCGGGCCCGGCATCGCCGATTTCTCCAACCTCGACAAAGAGGGAAAAATCCTGTCGGCCGAGGATCGCCTGTGGTTCTTCAAGCTCGGTGACCGGCTGTGGCATTCGGACAGCTCGTTCCGCCCCATTCCGGCGAAGTATTCGCTGCTCTCCGGGCGGGTCATCCCGTCATGGGGCGCCGACACCGAGTTCGCCGACATGCGCGCCGCCTACGACGCGCTCGATCCGCGCACCAAGGCCATGGTCGAGGGTCTGGTGTGCGAGCATTCGCTGATCTATTCGCGCGCGGCGATCGGGTTTACCGACCTCTCGCCGGAGGAGACCCTGGCCTTCAAGCCGGTGCGGCAGACCCTGGTGCGCACCCATCCGGTGACCGGCCGCAAATCCTTGTTTCTGGCCTCGCACGCCGGCGCGATAATCGGCTGGACAATCCCCGAGGCGCGCATGTTCCTGCATGAGCTGACTGAGCATGCAACGCAGCGCGAGTTCGTCTATCGCCACAAATGGCGGGTCGGCGACCTCGTCATGTGGGACAACCGGCAGACCATGCACCGCGGCCGGCGCTTTGCTCAGGGCGAGGTGCGCGACGTGCGCCGCACCACGCTCGCCGGCGACGCGCCGACCGTCGAACAGGCGGCGTAATGGATGACGGCGGGATCCCGGAGCGGGCGCAGGCGCTCATAGATTTCTGGTTCGGGCCGCCGGGCGACCCGGACCGCGAGAATCATCGCCAGATCTGGTTCAAGTGCCCCCCGGAGCACGACGATACGCTGCGCCGGCTGTTTGTCGCCGATTACGAGCAGGCTGCTGCCGGTGTGCTCGCCTCATGGGAGGCGGCGCCGGAAAGCGCGCTCGCCCTCGTGCTGCTGCTCGACCAGTTCCCGCGCAACGCGTTCCGCGACACGCCGCGCGCCTATGCGACCGACCCGATGGCGCGCGCCGCCGCCGACCGCGCCCTGGCCCGCGGCTTCGACGCCGCCTTCCCGCCGGTCTGGCGCAAATTCTTCTACATGCCGCTGCACCACAGCGAGAGCCTCGCCGACCAGCGCCGCGCGACGGCGCTGACCGAAAGCCTCCCCGATGACCGTGCTCCGGAGGATCGCGGCGGGCACCGGCGCTATGGCCACCCGTACCCGGAGGTCATCGAGCGCTTCGGCCGCTTCCCGCACCGCAATGCGATCCTCGGCCGGGCCTCGACGCCGGAGGAGCTCGCGTTCATGAAGAAGGCCGCATCGTCTTTGTGAGACTGTCATTGCGAGCGAAGCGAAGCAATCTCGCGCCGATTGGGCTCGTCACATCCAGATTGCTTCGTCGCTCCGCTCCTCGCAATGACCCAATGCATCTAAGGGAGACCGCCATGCCGATCACCGATATCAGCGTCACCGACATCGCCGACTTCGCCGACGGGCATGAGTTCGGCGCGGCCGGGGCGTATGTCCGCATCAAGGGCGTGGCGCGCGGCGTGCTCGATCCCGCGGCGCCGGCCAATGCCGGGATCGTCGATCTCGACAAGGCGCCGACGAACAGCGCGGGCCTCGTCGAGTACGCCACCGATTTCGACATCTTGCGGCCAAAGGATGCGCTGCGCGGTAGCAGCATTCTGGTCTACGACGTGCCCAATCGCGGCTCGAAACGCATCTTCAATCTGCTCGACGATTTTGTCGCGGGGGATCCCGCTCGCACCAACGACCCGAAGACCAGGGAGGATGCCGGGCTCGGCTTCTGCCTCGGGCGCGGCTATTCGATTGTGTGGTCCGGCTGGGACCCCGGCGCGCCGCGCGCCAACAACAATCTCGGCGCCGACTTCCCGGCCACGCTGGAGAATGGCAAGCCGGTCACCGGGCGGATCCGCGACGAATTTCATTTCGGGACGAGGGCGCCCGGCGACGGCAGCGTCCGGCGGCTCTCCTACCAAGCCGCATCGACCGGCCAGCCTGGAGCGCGGCTCACCGTGCGAGATCGCGAGAGCGACCGGCGCCGGGAAATTCCGCGTGGTGAATGGGAATTCATCGACGATCGCTCGATCCGCCTCGTGCCGGAGGGCCGCAAATTCGAGCCGATCAAGATTTACGAGCTGTGGTACGAGGCGGTCGGGGCAAAAGTGCTCGGCATCGGCTATGCCAGCGTGCGCGACCTTGTCTCGTTCCTGCGCCATCGCAGCGCCGATCACGGCGGCATTGCCAACCCGCTCCTGTCGGGGACCAGCGAAATCCGCCACGCGCTGGCCTTTGGCGTGTCGCAAAGCGGCCGCTTCCTGCGTCATTTCCTCGAACTCGGCATGAATGCCGACGCGACCGGCCAGAGGGTGTTCGACGGCGTCTTCAGCCATGTCGCCGGGGCCGGCAAGGTCTTCGCCAATCACCGCTTTGGCATGCCCGGGCGCACCGCGACACAGCATGAGGACCGGCTCTACCCGGAAAACTGGTTCCCGTTCAGCCCGGCATCGACCAGCGACCCGATTTCCGGCAACAGCGGCGGCATTCTAACCGGCGTCGCGACCGACCCGAAAATCATCGAGACCAACAGCGCCACCGAATACTGGCAGAAGGGCGCCTCGCTCGTGCACACCGAACCCGGTGCGCGGGCCGACCTCGCCTTGCCGGCCAATGCCCGCGCCTACATGATCGCCGGGACCCAGCATGGCGGCCGCCCCGGGGTCGATCCGCGCCCGGGCCCCAATTGCAACCCGCGCAACCCGCACAGCGCGACCCCGGCGTTGCGCGCGCTGTTTCTGGCACTCGAGGAATGGGTCACGCACGGCAAGGAGCCGCCGCCGAGCCGGGTCCCGACGCTCGCTGCCGGCACCGCGATCGCGGCCGAGGCGGTCAGTATGCCGCGCGTCCCCGGCTTTGCGCTGGCGCCGGGCGCCAACCCGATCTGCGCGCCGGTCGATTGGGTCGATCCGCCCGAGGAGGGGCCGTCAGAGTTCTACCAAACCTATGTCTGCGCGGTCGACGGCGACGGCAACGAGGTCGCCGGCATCCGCCTGCCGTCGATCGCCGTGCCGCTCGGGACCCACACC
>DATCQF010000229.1:0-4516 GCA_036569735.1 Allostellaceae bacterium
CGGTTGCCGCCATCGAGGGTTTCGTGGCCGAGGCGCCGGACCGCGCGCTGTGCCGCATCAACGTGCTCGCTTTCGCCGCGCGGCAGCATCTCGACGAAGAGAATGTGATCGCCGCCTTCCTGCACGCGGCGCGGCTCGGCATCTTCGAATTGTCGTGGAACGTCTTGTGCCCGGGCTGCGGCGGGGTGCTTGACGCGAGCGCCAGCCTGAAGACCGTCAGTCGCGACGAGTATCTGTGCGCGCTGTGCGCCGAGGGCTATGCGCCGACCCTCGACGATATGGTCGAGGTCACCTTCACGGTCAGCCAGCGGGTCCGCCGGATCGCCGCGCACGAGCCCGACGCGCTGCCGTTCTTCGAATATATGCGGCAGATTTTCTGGGCCTCCGGGGTCGACCTGCCCGACGATTTGGAGCGGCTCGGCGAGGAGATCACCCTCGATACGCTCGAACTGCCGGCCGGGGAAAAGGCGCAGCTGTCGCTGCAACTCCCGGCCCAGTTCCTGATCGTCTTCGAGCCGGTCACCCATGCCGCCCACTTCATCGACGTCAAGGGCGAGCCTACCCGCGAGCGCCAGAACCTGGCGATGGTCTTCAACGATCTGAAGGCCCCGACCGGCACCACCGAGATGCGGCCGGGTCCGCTCAGGCTGTCGCTCGAAAACCGCACCGAGCGCCGGGTGCTGCCGGCCGTGTGGATCGCCGGAGACGCGTTACACCACCTCTTAGGCCAGCGCCGCCCGTTTCTGACCGCCAAGCGCCTCCTGACCAACCAGACCTTCCGCGACATCTACCGGACCGACACGCTCGACCTCGACCAGCGGCTCAAGATCACGAGCCTGACCTTTCTGTTCACCGATCTGAAGGGCTCGACCGAGCTCTACGACCGGGTCGGCGACCTCGTCGCCTTCGATCTCGTTCGGGCGCATTTCCGCGTCGTCAACGAGATCGTCGCTGGCGAGGCCGGCGCCGTCGTCAAGACGATCGGCGATGCGGTGATGGCGACCTTTCCGACCCCGGACCGCGCGGTCGCCGCGGCCCTGCGCATGCGCGAGGCGATGCGCGCCCTCAACGCCGAAAACGGGCGCGAGGATTTGCTGCTCAAGATCGGCATCCACGAGGGACCGTGCCTCGCGGTCGTGCTCAACGACCGGCAGGATTTCTTCGGGCAGACCGTCAACATAGCCTCGCGCGTCCAGGGTCTTGCGCAATCCCGCGCGATCTTTGCCACCGGATCGGTCGTCGATCACCCGGGATCCGCCGGTCTCCTGTCCGCAAGCGGCCTCGTCCCGGTTCCGCAGCAGCGTCACTTGCGCGGCATCCCGGAGGAATTTGCGGTTTACGAGATCCCCTGATCCGGCGGCCGTGATCCGAGGCCGGGCGTGACTACGCCCGCCGTAACGGCGGCACGGCCGCGCATCGTCTATCTGTATCTGGCGATCATCGTCGTCAGCTGGGCTTGCAACTGGCCCTTGATGAAGCTGGCGCTCGCCGACGCGCCCCCGCTCACCTTCGTGCTGCTGCGCCTCGCGGGGACCCTCGCCCTGATCGCCCCGCTCCTCCTGGCGCTGCGCGCGAAGCTGCTGCCGGTGGCGGGCGAGCGGCTCGGCCTCTTCCTCGTCGGACAGCTGCAGATCGCCGGGTTTCTGATCTTCAGCATCATCGGCCTCGCGATCGTGCCCGCCGGGCGGGCCATCGTGCTCGCCTATACGATGCCGCTCTGGGCGATCCCCATTGAACTGTGGCTCGGGATGGAGCGGTTCGGCCGCCTTCAGCTTGCCGGCGCCGTGGTCGGCTTTGCCGGCCTCTTCCTGTTCATGAACCCGGGTCTCGTCGACTGGGGCGACCCGCGCATCCTCGGCGGCAACGCGATGCTGCTGCTCGCGGCGATCTGCTGGGCGGGGGGCTCCATTCTCTACCGCCGGCACGTCTGGCGCTCGACGTTCTGGGCGCAGACCTTCTGGCAGCTGCTGGTCAGCGCCGTGACGGTCGCCGTCATCGCACTGCCGGGCGAGCTGGGAGCGCCGATCCATTGGTCGCCCGCCCTCCTCGCGATCCTCGCCTACAACTGGGTGATCACGACGGCGCTCGGCTATTTCCTGTGGAACAAAATCCTCGCGGTGATGCCGGCCGCGGTCGCCGGTCAGGTCATGGCGCTGACCCCGGTCGGCGGGTTCCTGTTGTCGGCGGCGATCTTTGGCGGCGAGGTCACCTCGGATGTCGTCGTCAGCATCGTCCTGATCGTCACCGGCATCATCCTGACCCTGCGCGGCTGAGGCACGCGTGCTACGCTGAGCTACCCGATGCGAAGGAGAAAAAAATGGCCAAGGGCATCCTGATCGCGGCGATGGATTTTTCGGATGTCGCCGCCGACGAGTTTCACGACTGGTACGATTTGGAGCACATCCCGGAGCGGCTGCGCGTCCCCGGGTTTGTCAACGCCGAGCGCTGGATCGGCAGCGCCAACCCCAGGCAATCGGTCGCGCTCTACGACCTCGACAATGTCGGGGTGCTGCACAGCGCACCCTATCTTGCGGTGGGCGGCGCCAACGGCACGCCCTGGACCAAACGGGTGACCGGCCGCACCAAATCCTTGATCCGCCTCGAAGGCGAGCAGGTCCTCCCCGGCGACGCCCTGGCCCCGGCTGGAGCCGCCGCCTTGCTGCTGATCGCGATGAACCCCGCGCCCGAAGCGGAGGCCGAATTCAACGAATGGTATAACACCGAGCACCTGCCGGCCCTCGCCGGCGTGCCGGGAGTGCTGTGCGCGCGGCGCTACCGGGGCACCGGCGCGACCCAGCGCTATGCCGCGATCTATCACTTCGCCAACCCCGACGTGCCAAACTCGCAATCGTGGAAAACCGCCGGCGGCACGCCTTGGACCCTGCGCATGCGGCCGCATTTCCGCGACTTCCTGCGCCTCGACGGCCAGCGCTACACCCGCAAGCAGTAAAAAAAAACGCTTCATCGCAAAGGACGCAAAGGTTTCGCAGAGGACGCGGAGGAGAACGGGCGCGCAGCGCCCAACCAGCAATTCGAGACAGCTCAATCGGTTCCAGAGGATTCTTCGCGCTTCGCGCCAAGCATGTCGCCTTCGCGACCTTTGCGAAACCTTTGCGTCCTTTGCGGTGAAGCGTTTCTTTCTTTCTTTTCTTTGAACGTCGGGAGAGAAAACATGAACCGGCTGGACGGCAAGGTGGCGCTGATTTCCGGGGCGGCGCGTGGGATCGGCGCCGAAACCGCGCGGCTGATGGTGGAGGCGGGCGCCAAGGTGGGGGTCGCCGATGTCCTCGCCGAGCGCGGCCGCGAGACCGTTCGCGCGCTGACAAGCGCCGGGGGCGAGGCGCTCTATCTCCCGCTCGACGTGACCAGCGAGGAGGCGTGGAACACCGCGATCGCCGCGACCCTCGGCCGCTTCGGCAAGCTCGACATCCTCGTCAACAATGCCGGGCTCTTTTTGGGCAAGGACATCGAGGCGGCGAGCCTTGCCGAATGGCAGCGCCTCAGCGCGGTCAACCTGACCGGCGTCTTTCTCGGTACCAAGCTCGCGCTCCCGGCCCTGCGCGATGCGGCGCGCGAGAGCCCGCACGGCAGCGCGATCGTCAACTTGGCATCGGTCGCCGGGCTCGTCGGGTCGACCCAGGACCCGCTCTATTCGATGACCAAGGGCGGCGTCACCCTCTTCACCAAATCGGCAGCGCTCGAATTCGCGCGCAAGGGCTACCGCATCCGGGTCAACTCGATGCATCCCGGCACGATCGACACCGACATGGGCGACCAGGTGCTGGTGACCCGGGCGCGCAACCTCGGCACCAACGATGTCGACGCGGCGCGCCGCCAGGTCATCGAGCGGCTGCCGATCGGCCGCATGGGCACCGTCACCGACATCGCCAAGGGCATCGTCTTTCTCGCCTCGGACGACGCCGCCTTCATGACCGGCGCCGGCCTCGTCATCGACGGCGGCATCACCGCGCAGTAACTGCATTTGTCATTCCGGGGCGCGGCGCAGCCGCGAACCCGGAATCCATATTGCAGAGGCCGGTGTTCATGGATTCCGGGTTCGGCCCTGCGGCCCATCCCGGAATGACAAGTTTATTGTCTCGAAAGTTCGCGCGAGCTTCCGTTGAGTGGCGTCCGATAGCGTATACTTCCCGCGGGGAGGCGCCCTATGCCCGCTGAGGCAGCCGAACGAAAACTGACGACAATCCTCGCCGCCGATGTCGCGGGCTACAGCCGTCTCATCGGCGAGGACGAGGAGGGGACGCTCGCGCGCCTAGGCAACCTGCGGCGCGAACTCATTGACCCGCAGATCGAGGCCCATCACGGCCGCATCGTCAAGACCACCGGCGACGGCATCCTCGTCGAGTTCGTCAGCGTCGTCGGCGCGGTGCGCTGCGCCGTCGCGGTGCAGCGCGCGATGGCGGCGCGCGAGGCCCCCCTGCCCGAAGACCGCCGCATAATTTTCCGGGTCGGGATCAACCTCGTCGACATCGTCGTCGAGGATGGCGACATCTTCGGC
>DATCQF010000230.1:0-2552 GCA_036569735.1 Allostellaceae bacterium
CTCACCCTCCCCATTGCTCTGCAATGGGTCCCCTCCCTCTCCCCCCTGAAGGGCGGAGAGGGCATCGTCATCGCTGCCGGCCGCATTGATTACCCTAGGGCCGCGGATGGTGAACTTGCGGTAGGCATTTTTCATCAGCCCGTCGGGGCCGGCGACGATCATCGCGCCGACCGCATGGCTGCCTTGGATATGGCTGTTGTCGTAGACCTCGATCCGGCTGAGCGGCCCCTCCAGCCCGAACGCGGCGGCGACGCCGTCGAGCAGCTGGCGTTGCGAGGAGCTTTCGGCGAGCCGGCGCCCGAGCGCCTCCTTCGCCGCCGCGGTAATCCGGTCGACCAGCTTTTTCTTGTCGCCGCGCCTCGGCACCGCGAGCGTCACCCGCCCGCCGCGCAAGGACAGCGCCTCCTGGACCAGAGCCTGCTCGACCAGGGGATGGCTGAGCAGCACGAGCGGCGGCTTCAGCCGGTTGTCGTAGAACTGGCCGACAAACGCGCTCAGCACCTCCTCGACACCAAGCTGGCGGTCGTGGCTCGGGAAATAGGCGCGGTTGCCCCAATTATGCCCGCCGCGGAAAAAGAACACCTGGACGCAGGTGTGGCCGCCCGCCTGGTAGGCCGCGATCACATCGGCGTCGACGATGCCCGGCACATGGATGTCCTGGTGGCCCTGCACCAGGGAGAGGGCGCGAATGCGGTCGCGGAGCAGCGCCGCGGTCTCGAAATCGAGCGCCTCGGCGGCCTTCTCCATGTCGGCGGCGAGCTGCTGCTGGATATCGTCGCTGCGGCCCGAAAGAAAGAGCTGCGCGTGCTCGATCAGCCTGGCGTATTCCTCGCGGCCGATCCGCCCGACGCAGGGCGCGCTGCAGCGCTTGATCTGGTAGAGCAGGCAAGGCCGGGCCCGGTTGGCAAAGACGCTGTCGCTGCACGAGCGCAGGAGGAACGCCTTCTGCAGCGCGACCAGCGTGCGGTTGACCGCTCCGGCCGAGGCGAACGGCCCGAAATAGGCGCCGGGTTTGTCGCGCGCGCCGCGGTGCTTGGTCAGCTGCGCGAACTCGGCGCCGGCGGTGATGTGGATCAGCGGAAACGATTTGTCGTCGCGCAACAAGACATTGTAGCGCGGCATCAGGCGCTTGATCAGGTTGCACTCGAGCAAGAGCGCCTCGGCCTCGGTGGCGGCGACGACGATCTCGAGCGCGGCGGTCTCCGCCACCATCCGGCGCAGCCGGTTCGACAGCCCAGCCGCGTGGGTATAGTTCTGCACCCGGCTTTTCAGGTTGCGCGCCTTGCCGACGTACATCGCATCGCCCTTGCGGTCGAGCATGCGGTAGACGCCGGGGCTGGCCGGCACATTGCGCAGCGCCGCCCGCAATACCGCAACCCCCCCGGCGATGCCGCCAGCGGTGGCGCGCGGCGTCGGTTCCTCCGGCTCGGCCCCGGTGACCATATCGGGGCGCCCACCGGCAATCGCATCCGGCTGCGCATCGGCGGCCAGGCCGCCGGGACTGCGGCGCGGGTCGAGCGGCACCGGCTTGCGCCGGCGTTGCGCCGGCCGGTCCGGGTCAATCGGCCGCGTCGTCACCGTGTTTTCAGCACTTCCGGGCATATCCACCAAACCTGGGGATAACTCTGTCGACAAGCTTGCTCCGGACCAACCGGAGATCAACCAATCCGCGCCCTCCAAATCATTGCCTAAAAAAAGGGCAATCCCCTAAATGGTTGAAATGATGAATAATTTTTCTGTCAAGTGGTAAACCAACCGTAACATTCGGTAAGAGGTTGAGATTAACTCCATGTCACAGATCGGCCACACTCGCTGTGAACAACTTCCGATTGGCCGCCAAGACCCAAGTCATTTCCATGGGTTAATAGAGACATTTTGCCGCGAGCCAAGGCGCCACAACTGCCATGTTATTCGACCAGCGGAGCCTGGCTGGGCTGCGCCCAGCCGAGATGCTCGCCGCCATCGAGCGCGATCATCTGCCCGGTCATCGCCGGCGCCGCGAGGATGAAGCGCAGCGCCGCGGCGATCTCCTCGGGGCTGGTGCCACGCCGCAGCGGCAGGCTGCGGCACCGGGCAAGAAACTGCTCGGCGCTCTGGCGCGGGCTCGGCATGGTCGGCCCGGGCCCGATCCCGTTGACTCGGATGCGCGGCGCCAGCGCCAGGGCCATGGTCCGGGTCAAGGTCCACAGCGCGTCCTTGGTCACCGTATACGAGACGAAATACGGCGTCAGGTTCCACACCCGCTCGTCGAGGAGGTTGATGACGACGCCCCCGGAATCCGGCGGGAGAAGCGCCGCGAACTCCTGGATCAGCACGAACGGCGCCCGCAGGTTGATCGCCATGTGCCCCTCCCAGCCCTCCCGGCTGGCGGTCGCCACCGTATCGTTCTCGAAGATCGATGCATTGTTGACCAGGATTCCGACCGGTCCGAGCGCCGCAATGGCCTGCGGCAGGAGGCTCGTGACGGCAGCCTCGTCGGCGAGATCGGCGGCGAGCGCCACTGCCTTGCCGCCCGCCTGGGCAATCTCGGACACCAGGGCATCGGCCGCGGC
>DATCQF010000231.1:0-2524 GCA_036569735.1 Allostellaceae bacterium
GTCGGGCTTGGCGGTCTCCGCGGTGGCCTTGGCGACGGCTTCCACCTGTGCCGGCAGCGCGGGCGCGCGCGTCCGCTCCGGTCGCGGGGCAACCTCCGGCGCGACCCTGAGGATCGTCACCGGGATGCGCCGCGACCCGGCAATGAGGCCCGCAAGCCGCGAGGCGAAGCGGCCGTTGGCGTTCTCGTCGACGGCGGCGAGGAGGCGCTCCATGTTGGTGACGAAGCCCTCCGCCTCGAAGGCTTCGCGTTCGAGACGCACCTGTTCGTCCGGCCGCAGCGGAACCCGCGACAAGGACCAGCGCAGCATCGGCGGCATCGCCATCGTCGTCACCACCGCCATCGTCAGGATCATCGTGAACAGGGTCTGGCTGAGCGCGCCGGTCGCGAGCCCGATCGTCGCGACGATGATTTCCGTCGAGCCGCGTGCGTTCATGCCCCAGCCGAGGGCAACCGACTCGCGCCACGCGAAACCGCCAAAGAGCCCGCCGAGAAACGCGCCGCTGAACTTGCCGATGCTGGCGATCAGAATGAGGCCGAGCGACAACAGCAGTATCCGGGGGTCGGCGAGCACATCGAGATTGGCCGAAAGACCGGCCAGACCGAAGAACACCGGCATGAACAGCGCGACGATCAGACCGCGCAGCTGCTCGTCGATATGCTTGGTAAGGATCGGCGACTGGCCGACCAGGATGCCGGCGACAAAGGCGCCGAGCACGGTGTGGACGCCGATCGCGTCGGTGATCAGCGCCATGACGCCCATCACGACGAGGATCGTCGTGATGACCGGGACATCGCTGACCAGATTGTCGTTGGCCCAGCGGATCAAGAGGAACACCAGGCGCCGGCCGATCGTAAAGCTCGCCAACAGGAACAGCAGCGTGCCGAAGACACTTTGCGCGAGCGAACCCAGTTCGACGGTGCCGGATTGGGCGAGGCCGAGGATGATCGCGAGGATGATCCAGCCGAGCGTATCGTCGATGATCGCGGCGGCCACGATGACCTGGCCGAGCGTGCGCCGCATGAAGTCCAACTCGCGGACCGCCATCGCGACGATCTTGACCGACGAGATCGCCAGCGCCGTGCCGAGGAACAGCGTCGTGACCAGGCGATGATCGGGGTTGGGCAGCATGCTGTCGGGCAGGAACTCGCCGACCGCAACGCCGCACAGGAACGGCACCGCGATCCCGGCGAGCGAAACGCTGAATGCGGCGCGGCGGGTCTTGCGGATCAGCGAGAGGTCGGTCTCCATCCCGGTCAGCAGCAGCAGCATCAGGATGCCGAGCTGCCCGACGGCGCCGATCATGCCGCTCTGCTCGTGGGTGCCGGGAAACAGCGCGTGCTGCAGTCCGGGGGACAGCGCGCCAAAGACGCTCGGCCCGAGCAGAACCCCGGCAAGCAGCTGGCCCATGACCGCCGGCTGGCCGATCCGCTGCATCGCCTCGCCCAGGAGCCGCCCGCAGACCAGGAGCACGATGATCTCGGCAAGGAACACCACCTCGGAGGGCGCGGGCGGGCTTGTCTCGGCCATCAGCGGGGTCGGCAGCAGGGCGAGAAGAAGCGCCAGAACCACGCGGGCGCGCCATCCGCTGCCAATGATTTTCCCATTGCGCCCGGGCATTCGGCCATCGCGGCCGGCGCCGGCAACGACTTTCCCCCGCCGATCGGCCATCAATGCACCGCGCTTGTCATGGGCCCGGGAGGCTGCCGCTTTGGTGATTATTGGCATCTCGGGCTGGCGCTGTCGCTACTGGTCGTTGAATTCGGGGTTCCATTGATCCTGATCTCTTGCCCCCCAATTAAGGTTGGGAATTTCCGCGGCTTATTCGCGTTGACGTGAATACCCGAACATGCCCGAGCGCGAAGCCGCGTCCGGGCGGGCAACAATTTAGGTGAAGTCACATGGCAAAGCCGAAGAGAGGGCGGTCCACGGCGGCGATCGACGATCATGTCGGAGCGCGTATCCGCGAGCGTCGCATCATGCTCGGGCTGACCCAGCAGCAGCTCGCCGAGATGATCGGCGTCACCTACCAGCAGGCGCACAAATACGAACGCGGCATCAACCGGGTGTCGGCCGGGCGGCTGTTCGAGATCGCCCGGGTGCTGAATGCGCCGATCACCTATTTCTATGATGGGATTGGCGACGAGGAGCCGCGCCCGGCCCAGCCGCACCAGCGCATGCTGTTGGAGATCGCCCGCAACTTCGGCGAGATCCAGAACGAGAAGCACCAGGAGGCGTTCAGCCAGCTGGCCCGCGCCCTGGCGGGCCACTGACGGCGTCCCGAGCGTAGGGCGGCACCGCGGAGCGTATTCCGCCGACACGCGGTTGTTGGCGGAATGCGCTACGCTTTTCCGCCCTACGGTGTCGGGACTAGGTGCGGTAGCTCGGGTCGAGGCGATCGCACAGCCGCAGCAATGCCGGCCATTCGCGCTGGCCCTGGAGCCGCGGCATGTTGCCGGCAAACTGGGCCGCCTGACGCTCGCAGGTCTCGGGCGACGGGATCACCATCTTGGCGCCGCTGGCG
>DATCQF010000232.1:0-3750 GCA_036569735.1 Allostellaceae bacterium
CGGCCGGTGACCGCGCCGCGCGCTGGCGCTCACCTCGCCGGTGCGCCGCCGCCGGATCAGCGCCTTGTAAATGTAGGACACGCTGACCCGGAACACGCGCGCCGCCGCCCGCGCCGCCATGCCGCCGTCAACCGCCGCCAAAACCCGCCCCCGCAGGTCCTCCGAATAGCTCTGCCCCTGCCGCCAAGCCATCGCAACCCCCAACATCTTGCGGTCGGAGCAGCGAATCATACTTCTTCTGGCTTGGGAATCGCTTTCAGCGATTCCACCCAATGCGGCTATGCTCTAGTTACAAGCTTGGCGGGTCCTCGGCGACGACCTGTTCGGCGAGGCTGTTGTCGACTGCGAGCTCGAACGGGGTGCCCCGGGCGAACCCGCTGGAGACGAGCCCGGACACCAGGCGCGCGTAGCCGCCAAGCGGCAGGATCGGGTTGGCCCCCCAGATCCCGAGCGCGCGATAGCGCACCAGGGAGGCGACCAGGATGGCGTGCGGCACCGTCGGGAAATACGGCTTGATGGCATTGGCGAGGGTTCCCGGGTGCACGCGATGCAGCCATTTCTGGGTGCGGTAGAGCCCGCGCACCAGCCCGAGCATCTCCTCGCGCTTCGCATCGAGAATGCTGTGGCGCGTGTAGAGGCTGGTGTAGGAGCACAGGCCCCGAGTGGCCGCCGCGTACCACAAATGCCCCTCACCGGACGCGATCAGCTGCTCGGCCAGCGGCTGGGACAGCTGCGCGACATCGACCTCGCCGCGGCGTAGCGCGTCCGCGTTCTCGGCCATGGTCTGACCGGTCACCCGGGGAATCGCTTCAGGATCGATGCCGGCGCGGCGCAAATCCTCCTGCAGGCACAGCCACGGGGTCGGCACCTCGCTGACCGTGGCAAGCCGCACCGCGGTCAGAACCGCCAGCCTGAAATTGGGGCGCGCGGTGCGCCCGATCAGCATGAACGGGTCGCGGGTCACCGCCTCGCCGAAGCAGACGAGATCGCTATGGGCCCGCTGGTCGTAGACCTGGTTGACCCGCATCGGTCCGCCCCAGGCCACGTCGACCGTGCCGTGGAACAGGGCGTTGGGCGCCTCTCCCGGGGAGGGCGCGCTGACGAAGCGGACCTCGACCCCTTCCTTGTCGTAGGCTCCGAGCGCCAGCGCCGCGTAATACGGGGCATAGAAGAGGCCGCGCAGCGATTCCTGGAGGATGATGGCCATCGCGCTCACCCGGCCTTGAGAATGGCGGCGGCGGCATCGGCGAAGATCTGGGCACCCAGCACGATATCCTCCTCTGCGGTGTCTTCCGACCAGTGGTGGCTGATCCCCTTGAGGCTGGGGACGAACATCATCGCCGAGCGCATCCGGCGCGACAGGATCTGCGCGTCGTGCCCGGCGCCGCTCGGCATCCGCAGATGGAGCCTCGGCGCGCGGTGCTCGGCGGCCTCCTCGATCAGCGCCTGAAACCCCGGGTCCATCGCCGCCGGCGCGCTTTTCGAGGTTGGCGCGATGGCAACGCCGCACGGGCCGGCGCGGTCGGCCTCGGCCACAAGCTCGTGCACCGCCCGCTCGAACCGCGCCAGGATTTCCGGGTCGGTGTCGCGGAACTGGACCTGCATCTCGGCGCGGCCGGGGACGATGCTCGGCGCGTTCGGGTCGAGCAGCATGCGCCCGATCGTCCATACCGTGCGCGGCCCGGCGATCTCGGCAAAGCGGTCGTGGATATGGGTCGCGAGGCGCACCATGGCGGTCCCGGCATCCCGGCGGCGGCTCATCTGGGTCGTGCCGGCATGGTTCTGCTCGCCGGTGATCGTCACCCAATAATTCCAGGTGCCGACGATGCCCTCGACGATGCCGATCCGCAATCCAGCGGACTCGAGCGTGTTGCCCTGCTCGATATGGGCTTCGAGGTAGCCGATATAGCGCGCGGGATCGACGCGCTCGCGCGGCCGTCCGGCATACCCGCAATCGGCGAGCGCCTGGCGCAGCTTTTTCCCCTCGCGGCTCGTGGCGCCGTCGATCTCATCGTCGCTGAGGGCGTCGGTAAAGGAGCGGCTGCCCAACATGTTGCCGTAATGGCCTTCCTCGTCGGCCCAGGCGACCGCCTCGATGCCGAGCCCGGCACACGAAGAATCGGCGGCGACGGCGCGGGCCAGTTCGAGCCCGTAGACGACGCCGAGCGCGCCGTCGAGCCAGCCGCCATGCGGCTGGGTTTCGCTGTGCGAGCCGACCAGCAGGCGCCGGGTGGCGCGCGGATTGCGGCCGATCACATTGCCGATCCCGTCGATCACTGGCTCGAGCCCGGCCTCGGCGAATTTGTCGGCGAGCCACTGGCGCGAGGCGACATCCTCGGGCGAGTAGGTCGGCCGGTGCACCCCGCTCTTGTAGCGCCCGAACAGGGCGAGACGCTTCAGGTCGGCGACGACCCGCTCGCCATCAATTCTCGGCATTTTCCCTCTCCGGCGGCAGCAAACCTGTCAGCGAATTAACCCGCTTCAGGCCGCGCCCACGGGGAGCGCCGGCCTGCCGCCCGCCTATTGTATTGCAGGATCGCGGGTGTTGCAGGATCACAAAGGGAGAATGCGAGATGAACAGATCGATGGTTGCCGGCGCGGCGCTCGTCGCCGGGATCGCCATCGCCTCGCCGATGCTCGCCTGGTCGGCGTCTGATCCCGAGCCCCGGCTGGCGCAGGCCGGCCCCGACCAGCCCGGCATGGGCCAGGGAATGGGCATGGGCGGCGGCGGGATGGGCGGGGGCTCGTGGGATCGCGAGGATCGCGGCGCGATGGGCCACCATCGCGGCTGGATGCAGCGGATGATGCACCCGATGATGCAGCTGTCGCCGCAGCAGCGCTGCGAGGAGCGGCTGGCACGGCGCGCCGGCATGATCGCCTATACCGTCGCAAAGCTGAATTTGACGCCGGAGCAGCGTCCGTTATGGGACAAGCTGCAAGGCCTGATGCAGGCGGCGGGCGACCAGCAGCGCCAGCTCTGTGCGTCCCTGAAGCCGGCCGGCGAGCGCGGCCAGGAAACCGTCCTCGACCGGGTCACCCGCCGCGAGCAATTCCTCTCCGCGCGGCTGCAGGCCATTCAGCAAACCCGGCCGGCGCTGGAGCAGCTCTATCAGGCGCTGACCCCCGAGCAGAAGGCGATCATCGACCATCCCTTCAGGCGCCGCTGAACACCAGCCGTAGTAACCTACGACGGCGATTGATCAGCCTCGCGCAGCTTGTAGCGCTGGATCTTGCCGGTCGCGGTTTTCGGCAGGGTGTCGGGGAACTCGATCCAGCGCGGGTATTTCCACACGCCGATCCGTGCTTTCACGTGGTCCTGCAATGCCAGGGTCAGCGCCGCCGGGTCGTCGCGCCGGGCGGCTTCCTGCAGCACGACGAAGGCCCGGGGCTTGATCAGCCCGTCCGCGTCGGGGTGGCCGACGATTGCGGCCTCGAGCACCGCGGGGTGGCCGATCAGCGCCTCCTCGACCTCGAACGGCGACACCCAGATGCCGCCGACCTTCAGCATGTCGTCGCTGCGCCCGCAATAGCGGTAGTAGCCGTCGGCGTCGCGCGTATAGGTGTCGCCGGTATGGGTCCACTCGCCGCGAAATGTGCGGCGCGACTTGTCGCGCTGGTTCCAATAGCCCTCGGCGGCGCTGGGGCCGCGCACGACGAGTTCGCCCGGCTCGCCCACCGCGACCTCGCCCCCAGCATCGTCGAGGATGCGGACCTCGTAGCCCGGCACCGCCTTCCCCGTCGTGCCGTAGC
>DATCQF010000233.1:0-1516 GCA_036569735.1 Allostellaceae bacterium
GGTCGGACTCAGCGGGCCCTCGCGAGCCCTACATGCCGCCTGCAGTTTGCCCCATTTTGGGTCATTCGAGCCCGCGCGCTAGAACAGACGTTGATCGCCCCTTGGCATAGTGCCTGATTAGAGGGCGTCGAGGCTGAGGGCGGATAAGAGGCATGCGAACCTACGATTACATTGTCGTCGGCGCCGGTTCGGCCGGTGCGGCCGTCGCGAACCGGCTGTCGGCAGACCCGCGCAACAAGGTGCTGTTGCTCGAGGCCGGTCGGGCCAGCCACCCCTGGTCGTTCATTCCGATCGGAATGGCCCGGCTGATCAAGAATCCCGCAGCCAACTGGCTTTATTCCTCCGAGCCTGAGGCGAGCACCGACGGCCGCCGGCTCCCGGTGCCGCGCGGCAAACTGCTCGGCGGTTCCAGCTCGATCAACGGAATGGTGTTTGTCCGCGGCCAGGCCCAGGACTTCGATACCTGGGCGCAGATGGGCAACCGGGGCTGGAGCTACACAGAGGTCCTGCCTTTCTTCAAGCGCATGGAAAGCTATGCCGGCGAGGGCGACGATGCCTTCCGCGGCCGCGAGGGCCCGTTGCGCGTCACCAACCCGGAACCGCGCGATCCGCTTTTCGCGACGATCATCGAGGCGGCGGCGCAGGTCGGCATCCGGCACAACCCGGATTACAACGGCGCGAGCCAGGAAGGCATCGCGATGAGTCAGGCGACGATTGCCGGTGGCCGCCGCATGAGCACGGCGCGCTGCTATCTCGATCCGGTCCGCAACCGCCCGAACCTGCATATCGAGACGGAGGCTTTGACCGAGGGGCTGGTGCTCGACGGGAAGCGCTGCACCGGCGTCCGCTATTCCGTCGCCGGCGAGGTGCGCGAGGCCCGCGCGGGGCGCGCGGTCGTGGTCAGCGCCGGGGCGTTCAACTCGCCGCAATTATTGGAGCTGTCCGGCATCGGTCAGCCCGAACGCCTGCGCAATCTCGGCATCGAGGTGCGCCATGAGCTACCGGGCGTCGGCGAGAACCTGCGCGACCATTACGTTCCGCGCACCCGCTGGCTGGTCGGCAAAAAGGGCATCACCTTCAACGATCGGTTGCGTGGCCTCGGCCTCGTACACCAGGCGATGCGCTACGCGCTGTTGCGGCAGGGCCTGCTGGCGATGACGGGCGCCCCGCTGCGCGCGTTCGTGCGCTCGCGCGAGGGTCTGGAGGCACCGGACCTGATGCTCGGCTGGATCCCGATGCTGACCGAACCCGGCCCCAAAGGCCCGAGGATATCGCGGCAGTCGGGTCTGACCCTTTATGCCCACGCGATGCGCCCGGAGAGCAAGGGACACGTTCACATCACCGCGGCTGATGCGCGCCGACCGCCGGCGATCAACTTCAATTTTCTGTCGTCGCCGCCCGATGATGCAGACCTGACGGTGCGCGCGGTCCGCATCGCCCGCAGGGTCATGACCGCTCCCGCCATGACCCCCTTTCAGGTGAGCGAACTCGCGCCGGGCGCCGATCGGACCACCGA
>DATCQF010000234.1:0-1622 GCA_036569735.1 Allostellaceae bacterium
GCCACACCGTCTACCGGACGGGCGAAGTACATGGCCGCCTGACCGAGCGGGCGCAGGAGGTGTGCCGCCTCGTGGGCCACGCCGACAGCGCCAAGGCCACCGACAATCTGTGGGGCGAGCGCTGGTCGAAGCTGGTGGCGAACTCATCAGCGAACGGGGTTTCGGCCTGTACCGGCCTCCCCGGCGCTGAGCTGACCGCCAACGACACGATCCGCCATTTCCAGGCGCGGCTCGCCAGCGAGGCGATCCGCATCGGCCAAAGGCTCGGCTACAAGCTCGAGGAGATCGGCCACCAGGACCCCGAATTGATCGCGCGGGCCGGCGAGGGCGATGCCGCGGCGTTGCGGCAATACGACGAGCACCGGCTCGCCGCGCCGCGCGGCTCGGCCGAGCAGCGCCCCTCGATGGGCCAGGACATGGCAAAGGGCCGCCGCACCGAGATCGAGTTCCTCAACGGCTTTGTCGTGCGCGAGGGCGAAAGGGTCGGGCTCCCTGCGCGCGCCAACGAGCGCCTCGTCGACATCGTACAGAAAGTCGAGCGCGGCGAACTCCAGCAGGACCCGCGCCACATCACCGAATTGCGGCTGAACTGAGAATACCGGGAGGGCATCGATGAGCACGTCCCAGGAGCACAAGCCGATCGTTCATTTCGTCGGCAGTGTTCCGCTGCCTGACGCCGAGACTGTGTTCCGCACGCTGGCGGCGGTGGCGGGACCGCATGTGAAGCGCCTGCCGGACGGCGAAACCGGCATTCGCAAGACCTGGATCCGCTTTCTGCAGGGCGTCTTGGCGGAGAACCCGGCAATCGACGTGGCGACGCCCAATTGCCGGCCCTCCTCGCGGAGCATGCGCGGGCGGCCGGCCTCGGGGGGAAACCCGCCGCGATCAAGCCTCCTCAGACCGGCGCGGACTGCTGGTCGATGACCCGGGAGAGGCGGCTGTAGACGCGGCGCGCGTTGCCTTCGAATATTTTCGTTTTGTCCGCCGCCGACAGGGGGAGCTGGTCGATATAGCGCTTGGTGTCGTCGTAGTGGTGACCCGTTTCGGGGTCGATGCCGCGAACCGCGCCGATCATTTCGGAGGCAAAGAGGATGTTGTCGACCGGGATGACCTTGGCCAGCAGCTCCTGGCCGGGCAGGTGATAGACGCAGGTGTCAAAGAATACGTTGTTCAGCATGAGCTCGGACAGGAGGCCGAGCTTGGCGTCCTGCGCCAGCCCGCGGTAGCGCCCCCAGTGGTACGGCACCGCGCCGCCGCCATGCGGAATGATGAACTTGATGGTCGGGAAATCCTTGAACACCGATGAGGTCATCAGCTGGTTGAAGCCCGCGGTGTCGCCGTTGAGGTAGTGCGAGCCCGTCGTGTGATGCGTCGGGTTGCACGAGGCGCTGACGTGGATCATCGCGGGAATGTCGTACTCGACCATCTTCTCGTACACCGGATACCAGTAGCGGTCGCCGAGCGGCGGGTCCTGCCAATGGCCGCCCGACAGATCGGGGTTCAGGTTGATGCCGACGAACCCGTATTGGTTGATGCACCGGTCGATCTCGGGGATGCAGTTCTTCGGCGAGACGCGGGCGCTCTGCGGCAGCATCGCCACACCGACGAAATTCTTCGGGAAC
>DATCQF010000235.1:0-2225 GCA_036569735.1 Allostellaceae bacterium
ATGTTGTACCAGCGCTCGGGAATATCGCTCTCGCTGAGCAGGATCTTCTTCGCCATCTCCAGCCCTCCCAGAATCAACCGCCTTGCAGCCCTGTCGAGATTTGCTGCGCAAGCGTAGGCTACCCCGCGCACCAAGAGCGCGGGGACCCCAGAAGGAATCGCCTTCATCATTTGGCTGTGCCCGCCGACGCGCTCCTACCACTCGATGCGCAGAACGCGTACCGCGATCGCTACCGCGCGATGCGCCCAGGCTGGCGATCGAGCGGGGAGCAGCTTGAGGCGCTCGTGCGCAGCCACCTCTCTCCGGACAGCCAGGTCCTCGACCTCGGCTGCGGCCGGGGAGGTGTGGTCGAGCTGTTCTGGCGCGAGGTTCGCCTGGCGGCCGGCCTCGACCCTGATGTGCCATCGCTGGCCGAGCATCGCGCGCCAGGCATGCCGGTCATTCGCGGCCGCGGAGAGAACCTGCCATTTAGCGCCGGCTCATTCGACCTGATCGTCTGCCTCTGGGTGCTCGAACACCTCGACCAACCCGAGGTGGTGTTCAAAGAGGTCCGGCGCGTCCTCAGGCCTGGCGGCCACTTCGTGTTTTTGACACCCAACCTGAGCAACCCGCTGCTGCTGATGAACCGGATGGCGAAGGCGTTACCGCAGTTGCAGCGGCGAATCGTTCCGCGCCTTTACGGCCGCCGCGAGGCCGACACGTTCCCGGTTCGGTATCGGGCCAACACGGCGGCTGCGATCCGCGCGCAGGCGGCTCGCAGCGGGTTGGAGGTCGTCACGCTCAGGGCGGTCTCCGACCCGACTTACCTGGCCGTCAATCCGCTGATGTTCAGGGCGTCGGTGCTGAGCGAACGTTTCTTGCCGGCGAGCCGAGGCGTCCATCTGTTGGGAGATTTGACTCCGGCGGATTAGCCCTGCGGTCTGTGGGGCTCAGGGGCCGAGTAGGTATCCCATCCGGCGAGGCATCCGCGCGATCGCGGACATCACGGGGTTCGGCCGCTGGCCTCGCTCCTCGGCGGTGTCTTTGGCGATGATCGCGCGCCGGATCACCGCCGCGCCGATCGAACGGAATGGTTGCGGCGGGAACATCCGGGGCTTCGGATTGACCATCGGCAGCCGCGTGGCGTCGGTGTCGGCTCCCCTCACGAGATCGGCGATCACCTTCCCCGCGAGGTGGCTCGGGGCCACGCCGTTGCCCGTGTAGCCCAGCGCGTAGTAGACGTTGCCAGGCGCCAGGCTGCCGAAGGTGGGTAGGTGGGTGGGCGAAACGTCGATAGGCCCGCCCCAGGCATCCTCGAGGGGCACCTCTGCAAAGCTCGGAAAAAGGCGCCGAAAGCCCTCTGCCGCTTCGGCGACGGCGCGCTGGTCGTGGGTGAAGGAGTCGTCGATCCGGCTGGAGGCGCGGCCGCCTCCGCCGCCGAACGCGATCCGCCCGTCGCGCGTGGTCCGGAAATAGCGCACGGAGGTGCGGAAGTCTGTGACCAGCTCGCCGCCCGTCCAGTTGATCGCGGCCAGCTTTTCGGGGGCCGGCGCCGTCAACACGATGTAGCTGCTCCAGGCCACCAGCCGGCGGCGGAGCTGAGGCCAGCCGACCGCCCAAGCATTGACCGCCAGCACGGCTTTGGGCGCGCGCACGCTCCCGCCGGGCGTGACCGCAAGGGCCGGCGGGCCGGGGTCAAGCCGAGTCACCTCGGTGCCTTCGTGGATGGTGACTCCGCGCTCCAGCAAGATGCGGCGAAGGCCTCGAGCGAGGAGGGCGGGCTGCACCTGGGCGCCGTCTCGCATCAAAGCGCCGGCGCGGAAGGCGGGCGAGGCGCAGCGGGCCTTGAGCTCCTCTGCCGTCAGCGCTCGCAGCTCGTCCGCCGCTCCGACCTCGCGCGCCAGGTGGATGATCTCTGCACAGACCGCGTCGTGCTGGGAGGCCGTGGCGGCATAGATGTATCCCGCGTGCTTGAACCACGCATCGACGCCATGGGTGCTGCAGAACTCGCCGATCGCATTGATGCTGTCCCCGATCGCGCGGCAGGCTCGCACCGCCGGCTCCTGTCCGTAGAGCGCGATCAAGCCGTCAAGCTCGTCCCACCACCCGCTGGCGAAGCCGCCGTTTCGGCCGCTCGGCCCCCCGCCGCAGATGTCCTGCTCCAGCACGACCACCTTCAAGTCGGGCTTGGCAAGGGTCAGATGGTAAGCGGTCCACAAGCCGGTGAATCCGCCGCCGATGACCAC
>DATCQF010000236.1:0-1622 GCA_036569735.1 Allostellaceae bacterium
CCCGAGGCGCTGGCCACAAGCGAGACCGAGGCGGTCGCGGCCACCGGGAAAATCAGCGGCGCCGTCGCGCTCAAGGTGCAATCGCCCGACATCCTGCACAAGACCGAGGCGGGCGCGGTGGCGCTGGGCTTGAGCGGCGAAGCAGCGGTGCGCGAGGGCTACCGCCTCGTATTGGGGCGGGCGTTGGCGGCGCATCCGGGCGCCCGGATCGACGGCGTTCTGGTCCAGGCGATGGCGCGGCGCGGCCATGAGATGATCCTCGGCATCACCCGCGATCCCGATTTCGGCCCGATGCTGATGGTCGGGCTGGGCGGCATCCACGTCGAGGTATTGCGCGACGTCGCCTTCGCCCCGGTTCCGCTCGGCGCCGAGGAGGCATTGGCGCTGCTCGACCAGCTGAAGGGCGCGGCGTTGCTCGACGGCGTGCGCGGCGAGCCGGCCGCCGACCGCACCGCCCTGGCCGAGCTGATGGTCGCGCTGTCGCGCTTCGCCGCCGACCACGCCGACGCCATCGAGGAGATCGACCTCAACCCGGTCATCGTGCACGCCGCCGGCGAGGGCCTCACAATCGTCGACGCGCTGATCGTCAAGAAGTGATTCACAATGAGGCGGTGAGGCAATGAGACAGCGAGAATTCCTGTTTCGCATCGGATGGCGCGCCGGCGCACGAAAAGCGGGCACCGCGGCTGGTATCCAATGCAAAACGATGAGCCCTTCTCACTGCCTCACTGCCTCATTGTGGGCTTATAGGGAGTTGAAATCATGACCGACTACACCGGGTTCAAGGATATCGGCGTCACTCTCGACGGCATGGTGGCGACGGTCGAGATACGCCGGCCGCCGCATAATTTCTTCGACAGCATGCTGATCGCGGAGATCGGCGAGGCGTTGGAGCGGCTCGACGCCGACCCGGCGTGCCGCGCGATCGTGCTCGCCGCCGAGGGCCGCTCGTTCTGCGCCGGCGCCGATTTCTCGAAGCGCATGCAAACCAGCGCGGTCGGGGAGGCGGAGCGCAGCGGCGCCGGGCGGCACCTCTACAAGGAGGCGGTGCGCCTCATCCGCACCCGGAAGCCGATCGTCGGCGCGGTACACGGCGCCGCGGTTGGCGGCGGGCTCGGCCTCGCGCTCGTCCCCGATTTCCGGGTGACTTGCACCGAAGCGCGGTTCAGCGCCAATTTCAACCGGCTCGGGTTTCATCCCGGCTTTGGCCTGACGGTGACCTTGCCGCGTCTCGTCGGCGCTCAGCAGGCGGCGCTGTTGTTCTATACCGGCCGGCGCATCCCCGGCGACGAAGCGGTGCGCATCGGGCTCGCCGATGTGCTGGTGCCGCAGGCCGATGTGCGCAGCGCCGCCCAGGCCCTCGCCCTCGAAATCGCGCAGTCGGCGCCGCAGGCCGTCCTCTCGACCCGCGAGACGATGCGCCGCGGTCTCGTCGACGCGATCGAGGCGGCGACCGAACGCGAGCTGGTCGAGCAGGACTGGCTGCGCCGCACCGAGGACTTCCAGGAAGGCATCAAGGCAATGGCCGAGCGCCGCCTGCCCAATTTCCAGGGACGTTAACGGGTGAGCGCAGCCCCTCTCCCGCACCGCGGGAGAGGGTGCCTTCAGGCGGAGCCTGGAGG
>DATCQF010000237.1:0-1863 GCA_036569735.1 Allostellaceae bacterium
TGCCCGGGGCGCCGAGCGCCTCGATCCCGGATGTCATCATGACCCGGCCGCCGCGCCCAGACCGGCGCAGCTGGTCATTGAGGGCACGGATGCGGGCCGTGGTGTCAGCAGAGTTGCCCTTCATCACAGCCCCGCTTTCTCAGGCGCCGCGCCAGGCGTTTCGTCCTGGTCCTTGCCCGCAAGGGTGGTGACCTTTTCGAAAACGGGCCGGCTGACGCGCCCGATAAAGCCGTTGCCGCGGGCGAACACGTTGCCGTCCGGCAGCGCTTCGATAATCTCGGTATCGCTGATGTGCACGGCGCGGTAGCCCAGCAGCGCCGCCGCCTTCACGGCGAGCTTGGCATCCGGCTCGGCAAAACGCGCGGCGCGCGGCTTGCCTTCGGGGTCAAGGCCGAACACCACGAAGGCCGGCATTGGCTCAATCATCTTCGTTGCTCCTGTCGGGTTTGAGGGGCACGCGGTCGCACCGGCGAAAAGCCGGGCAATCGCGGCGGTCACAGCGGGCGCGGTCATCGATCTGCCGGCCGTTGCACTCGTCGAGCCCGTACTCGGCGCAGAAGCGCCAGATCGCGTGCTGCACGAACCGTGGAAAGTTGGCGGGGAAGGCGGGGTTGAAACGCCGGGCATCGATATTGCCGGCGATCCGTTCAACGATCTCGGCACAGCCGCCAGGCGCATAGCAGGCCGGGCCATAAAGGTGTGCCGCGTCGAGCCGGGCGAGGATGCCGGTCCGATGCAGGAAATTGTGGACCAGGGTGTCGACCGCGATCATCACCGCGCCGGCCTCGGTCCACAGCACGCGCCGCCGATCCGCCCCGAGCAGCAGATTGGCCAGCGCCATCGACAGCACCTTGTCGGAGACGCCATGGATTTGAGCCAGCGGCTCAACCACGGCCTCTCTCAGCCGCGCGGCACGATCTGGCGCGGAGCCGAAATCGGCATCAGCCAACCGCCGGTCGATCCAGCCGACGAGATCGCCGTCGGCGACATCCCGGATGAACAGGAACAGGCTATAGGCCGCCTGGTTGAGCCGGCCATTGCGCAGATCGTGGGTCGGCAGCGGGCATTCCGGAAAATGATCCGGCTCGGAACAGGACTGCCGGCCCTTCTGGTAGCCGCAATGATCGAAGTGCCAATAGCTGCGTAGCTTCGGGCAGGACGGGCCTGCTTCGATCAGCGCGGCGATCTCGTCCCATCCGAGGCGGCCGTGCCGGTCCATGTAGCCTTCGGCGACGTGGTTGCCGATGCCCTGGTAGCTGACCATTTCGAGCAGCCACTCGAACAGCGCCGGGGTGTTCCGAGCGCGAACGGCGGCGCGCACCCCGCAGCGGGCCAGGTCGCGACGGATGTGGTCGAGCATGCGATGATCGCCGGCGATACGGCAAATCCGGGTGACGAGCCGGGTCGCGTGATCGAGCCCGGAGACCGCAGGGTTGGATTTGCTCATTGGCCGGTCTCCCCGGCAGCCCGCCGCCGGCACTCGGCGAGCAATTGACCGTACTCATCGGTGTCCCAATTGGCGCGACAAACCCAAGCGAGTTGGGTCACCATCAACCGCACGGCAGGGTCGGTTGCGGTGGATCCGCCTTCATCGCGGACTTCGGCGCAGGCCGCGATGATCGCGTGAGCGATGCCGCTCGGGTTCGAGGCCCCGGGGTCGACGATCACCAGGGCATCGCGGAACCGGTTCGATCCGGTCGGCTGCTGGGTCTCAGCCATCTTAGGGGTCGCTGCACGATTTGTTCAAAACTGCACGCTAAGCGACTTGCGGCAGGAACGCCCCCCGAACATTCCGTAGCGGCCGGAAGTTGGTGCCGGGATAGCTATCGTTCCAGATGTAATCGCCGGTGAGCGCGATGTGCT
>DATCQF010000238.1:0-8565 GCA_036569735.1 Allostellaceae bacterium
CGTTCATTGCGTCAACCTGTTCCTGCAACCCGAGCGCCGCCGCTTTCACTTGCTCGGCTGCGCGACCGCGTCATCTGCCGCGAGCGCCTTGTAGTCGACTTTGCCGTTCGCGGTCAGGGGCAAGCTGGCCAGGAATACAAAGCGCTGCGGGATCATGTAGTCGGGAAGGTGCTCGGCCAAAGCAGCTCTCAGCAGCTCATCGGGGAGCTTTGGCAACGTCAGGAATGCGATGCAGCCGTCTATCGTACCACTCGGCGAGGGCGGCGAGGGCGTCACCGCCACCATTTCGCGTCCGGCAGCCCGGCGCAGAGCGGCCTCGATCTCCAGAAGTTCGACGCGGTAGCCACGGATCTTCACTTGGTGGTCGACTCGGCCGACGAAGTGGTAGCCTTCTCCCGGCACGTACCGGGCGAGATCCCCGGTGCGGTACCAGCGGCGCCCCTCACGGACGACAAACCTTTCGGCATCGAGCTCCGGCGCGCGCCAATAGCCGCGCGTGAGCTGACGGCCGGCCAGGTGGAGCTCACCCAAAGCGCCGGCCGGCAGACGGCGTCCGACATCATCGATGACGGCCATCCGCTCCCGACCCAGGGGCTCGCCGATCGGAACGATTGCCGGTAGAGGCTGCCCGCAATCGATGCGAAACCAGCTAAACGCGATCGTAGCCTCCGTCGGGCCATAGAGATTGAAGAGAGCGGCATTGGGAGCCGCTGCCGCAAAAGCACGCGCTCTCCCGGCCGGGAGCGCTTCGCCGCAAAAAAACGCCCAGCGCAGGCTTGGCATCGCGCCGGGATCGAGCAACCCGGCTTCGCGCGCGAGGGCAACGCTTGAGGGAACGGAGAGCCAACAGGTCAGCTCGTGCTCGGCAACAAAGCGGGGGGCAAGGAGGGTTGCAAGGCTTTGAATGCTGTAGAGCGCGGCGCCGCTCGTCCATGCAAGAAACATGTCGTGAGCCGACAAGTCGAATGTCAGGTCGACCAGTTGAATGATGCGGTCTTCGGCGCCCACCGACGCCAGCGCACGGATCCCTTCGAGGTAGGCGAGCACGTTTGCATGACTGATCGGTACCCCCTTCGGCAGGCCGGTGCTTCCTGACGTGAAGAGCAGGTAGAGATCGGCGTTCCCCGAACCGCGCGGCCATGAGCGGGACGCAGGCCGTGACATTGCTGAGCGCTCGGGTCGCAGGATGGTCCGGCATGGGCCGCCGTTAATCAGCTCGCCAAAGGTTTGGGCACAGGCTTCGTCGAGGATCAGCGCCGCCGCGTCCGCCGCCGCGAGCACCGCGAAATTGCGCGATACCGGAAAACGGGCGTTAAGTGGCACATAGGTGCAACCCGCACGCATCGCCGCCAGCACGGCGATGTAGTCGAGAACCCCGCGCGACGAGAGGATAGCGACGCGATCTCCGCGGCCGAGCCCGGCATCGAGCAGAGCGTCTGCGATCGCTCCCGCCCGTTCCCACACTTCGCCATAGGTCAGCAGCTCGCCCTTTGCCCACAGCGCCGGGCGAGCGCGGTGCGCCTCGACCGTTGCGGCAATACAATCGAGAAGGGAAGCGTGTGCGCTCATCAAACACCAGCCGGACGAGGGTCGGCTTTGGATTGTTGCAGCCCTGCGTCAATGCTAAAGATCGGCCGCATGGAAAGCCAGACGCGCGACGCGGTTCGCGACGCTATCGCATCGATCGTGCGGGATGTCCTGCGTCGACAGGACGTAACGATCGCGGACAGCACGAGCGCCGGAGAGGTCGCCGGTTGGGACTCGCTCGCCCATGTCAACATTGTGCTGGGGGTGGAGAAACGGTTCTGCATCCGTTTCAAGGCGGCCGAGGTTGCCCGCATCGATAACGTCGGGACCATGGTCGATCTCGTCCTCACACGGGCGCCTCGCGGACCAGCGGCGTGAAAGGGCGGCAAATGCTCATCGCGTCGAGTTATCGAGAGCATTCGCGATGACCGCGAACAGCGCCGCGGCGATCTGCAATCCGCCGGCCTCATTCGGATGACCGGGGTCGACGGCCCAATACCCGTCGACAGTGTCAAGCATCGCATTCATCGGGATCAGCTTGATCTGTGGCGCGTGCCCGTCAAAGTGCTCGATCATCCGGCGCCCGAGTGTCTGAACGACGCGGCGATGCCGCCATGGGTCGCCAAATTCAGGCTGAATGCTGCCATAGCGACGCTGGAACACAGCCTTGCTACGGGTGAAGGGCGGCGGGAGGAGAATGACGAGGGCTGCCTCCGGCGCGGCGTCCTGGAACCCGTGGAGCAGTTTGTCCGCCCATTCCAGAGCGGCGGCGATCGACGCGTCAAGGCTGCGCGGATCGTCCGGGTTGGCAGAGAATGTATCGTTGATGCCGAGGTCGAAGACCGCAGCATTGAGTTTGCCCCGAGCCCCTTGCTCCTGGAGGTAGCGGCCGACGTCCAGGGTCGGCCTGCCATCTTCCAGGAACACGAATGGGCTGCGCGGCAACTTGTAAACCTTCTCTTGGCCTGGCTCATAGTGCGAGGCGAAAGTCTGCCATGCCCAGCCGCCGTACCCTTCGTGGAACACGCCCGGCAACGGTTTTCGGTAAATCGGCAGATCGGGCACAGGGTGGTGAGTCCCGATGAATCGGACGCTGCCCGGGCTCCACGCATTAAGAAGAGTCCACAGCTGGTTTGGCACCAACGATTGGTGAATTGTACTGTCGCCGACGATCAGAATGTTTGCCGGGTGCTCAATCGGTTGAGGCGAGAGGATCCACAATCGCGTCGTTGCCTCCGCCAGCAACTTTCCGTCCGCGTCGCTCACCCTGACGGTGACGCGGTGGGGCCCGACCTGGTCGGGACGCGGCGTAAGATGCCAGCGACGCCGCTCGATTGAGCCGCCCAGCCCAGAATCATCGATCTCGAAGCGGTATGCGTCGGGATCGCGGGCTAGCACCAGGCCATCGAAATAAAGTGATACCTCGTTGCCGATCGCGCAGAAGATCTCCTTCGTAAGGATCGGCCGCACGTCGTCATCATGACGCATCGCCTCGGGATCATTTTGAGTTGTTTGGGTCAGGCTCGGGGTGTCGGTTCGGTGGGGCGCAGCGTTGACGCCCGTAACCTCTGCGGCGCCCGTGCCGCGGGCCTCCAACTCGGGGGTTGTTATTGCCGGCGGCTGGGCGGGTGCGCGCGTGGTTACCGTCGCTTCGTGCCATAGCCTGGCGAGCAGCGCACCGCCGCGTTGTGCGTTGGCCGTAACGAAAATCAGCACCAGCCCGACGATGAATGCAAGTCCCACGATGAGCAGGTATTTGACAAGCCGCGCCATCAGAAGCGTTGATAATAGACGATGGCGGGGAGATCGGCGGACTGGATCAGCGCCACTCCGACCACAAGGGCCGCGACGATTCCGACCAGTGCAGGAGAGGTCGCGCAGCGTGCGAGGGTGGACCGCAGACGTGGCTTGCTGCCCAGGGTGTCAACCGCGGAGCCGACAAGGCGGACCAGGCAACCGACCGAGCTTGCGAGAAGAAAGACGCGAAAAAAGCGCCCCGGCGAGCCGAACGCGACAAGGGCCTCCTGGGCTGACGTAAACAAAGGCCAGGTTGGAACAATCGCGGTTGCGCAAGCGCCAAGGCCGAGCCCGCCTCCCAAGACCGAGCCGAATGGAATGTCGAATGCCAGCCACGGCCAGCGCCGGCATGCTTCCTGCCACAGCTTATTGCCCATTGCGGCAATCCCAAAAAACAGCCCCGTCAACGCGAAGTTTGACCCCGATCCGTGCCAATACCCGAGCAGAAAAAAGACCGTCAGATAGGCGGCTATCCCGGCGCTTACCGGCCCAGGCGCGATCGCGTGGACCAGAAGCCATCGGACCATGGGATTGAAAACATAAGTCAGGAAGGTGCGCGACAGCGTGATATGCCAGCGACTCCACAGATCGATGAAATTCGCCGCCCGATCCGGGCGGTTGAAATTTTCCGGAAGGGCGAAGCCAAAAATCCGCCCGAGGCCAATAACTATATCCATGTAGCCAGAGAAATTGACGTAGATCCACAACATGAACAGCGCTGCGGCGAGGCCAAGCCTTGGCGTTGCGGCAAGACCCGAGGCCACGAGCCGGGCGTGAATTTCGATCAACGGCGGCGCGAGGAGGATGAGCTTCACATAACCGAGCGCGCTACGACCGAAGACGCCCGCCGGGTCGATATCGGTGAGCCCGATCCGGTCGCTCGTCGCAAGCTGCACCCGAAAGGCCTCGGATCGCTGAATCGGTCCCGCGCCCAGCGTCAAGAACGAAAGCAGGAAAAGCACGAGGTCGGGCAGAGCGATCTCTTCCGGTAGAAGCGCTTCCTCGCTTAGATCGACAAGCACCTGCACCGTGCGGAACAGAATGTAGGAAAGGCCGACTGTGACGGCCGTTGCGCCGGCTAGCGAAACCGGCGTGTACCCTTTCAGCAACACAAAGAGGGCGAGCAACCCGGCGAGCAGGGGGAGCGCAGGAAAACGCCATGCCGCCGCCAGCGAGATCGCTAGAACACAGGCGGCGGCAAAGCCGACAACCGGCCAGAGCGATTGGAGGTCCCCGAACGAGCCAAGAAACACGCCGCTTGCCCCAAGTAGGACGCTGCGGCGCCACACCGAGCCCTTGGCGGAATGGAACAACACAGCCGCCGCTGCGACCAGCGCGACGAATGAGAGGTCATTGAAAGGCATTCGCCGGACCCTAAAGCATCCTGACTGATAACCTCAAGCGGACAGCGCGGGCGCCATCGCCCACTTTAGAATCCCAAACTGCGACATACCCGGGCTGGCCTGATTGGTTGCTGGCTACCGTCCGAGGCGCGGCTTGTGTAGGTTTGCCGGATGATCGACAGCGCGCGTCTCCAGCTTCCTGATTTTGCGCCGGGCAGCGTGTGGCTGGTCGGCGCGGGGCCGGGCGACCCGGGGCTGCTGACGGCGCTCGCGCTGCACGCGCTCGACCATGCCGACACCCTCGTATACGACGCGCTGGTCGACCCGCGCATTCTCGAACTGGCGCGGCCGGGTGCGGTGCTCGAATCTGCCGGGAAGCGCGGCGGGCGGCCGTCACCGAGCCAGCCCGACATCTCGGCGCGGCTGATCCGGCTGGCCCGGGACGGCAATCGGGTGCTGCGGCTCAAGGGCGGCGACCCGTGCGTGTTCGGGCGCGGCGGCGAGGAGGCGTTGGCCTTGGCCGACGCGCAAATCCCCTTCCGCATCGTCCCCGGCATCACCGCGGGGATCGGCGGGCTCGCCTATGCCGGCATCCCAGTGACCCATCGCGACATCGCCTCCGCCGTCACCTTCGTCACCGGCCACGAGCGCGGCGGCGCGGTGCCCGAGGGCCTCGATTGGGCGGCGATCGCGCGAGGGTCGCCGGTCATCGTCCTCTACATGGCGCTCAACCATCTCGACCGCATCGCGGCGCGGCTGATCGCGGCCGGGCGGCCCCGGCACGAGCCGGTCGCGATCATCAGCAAGGCGACGACCCCGGCCCAGCGCGTGCTGGTGTCGTCCCTTGAGGACGCCGCCGCTTCGGCCCAGGCGGCGCGGATCGAAGCCCCGACGATCATCGTCATCGGTGCAGTGGTAGGGCTGCGCGCCACCCTCGACTGGCTCGGCGCCGGCGAGGCGCGGTAGCCGGCAACTATTGCTGGATGGCGTTCGGGAAGGTCAGGTCGAAATCCAGTTCGACGCTCGGCGTTCCCCCAAACGATGCCGGGAGCGGCGGAAAACGCCCGACCGCGGCAACGATCTGCTCGATCCTGGTGTCGACGTCCGGATAGCCCGAGCTGCGCTTCAGCGAGATGCGCCCGATCGTGCCGTCCGCGATAACGACGATCGAGAGGACCGTCTGCCCGCGCCTTCCGGCGAGGAACGCGCTGGGCAGCAAGTCCAGATGGGTACGAGTCAAGGCGACCAGGCGATCGAAATAGTCGCCGCGGGCCGGGTCGGGACCGGGCGCCCGCGCCTCGCGCGGCGCCGGATTTGGCGGCGTCGCCGGCGGGCGTGCCGCGGAAGCCGGCGGGGCGGGGGCCGGCGGCGTTGCCGCTACCGGTTTGCGCGGCGTGGGCTCCGGCGGCGGGCTCGGCTTGGGCGGCGGCTTGACCGACGCGGTCTTCACCGGCGGCGGCCGCACCGGCGTCGGTGGGGGCGTTGGCGGAGCAGAGTCGGCGCTGTTGTCCGAATTCGACCGCGTCTCGCTGATGGTCTCGGTCACCGGCCGGTCCGGCGGCGCGTCGGCGGGCCCGGCCGAAGATTCCTCGACCACGAATTGCACCGGGATCGTCGAGGCGAGTTCAGCCGGCGCGCTGCTCCAGCCGATCAGCACCAGGAGCGGCAGCAGATGCACGCCGAGCGAGCCGAAAAGGCTGGTCGCGGAGGCGCGCTGGCGCGGCGCGGGCGGTGGTTCCTCCGGCTCCTCCGCACTGCGTTGCGGATCGAGTTCGAGGAATTCCTCCAATTCCGCCGGCAGCGGCGCCTCCGATGCCCGGAGTACCGGCGCCGGGTCTAATTCCTCGGGCTCGAACCATAGCAGCCCGGCGAGGATGATCGGTTCCAGCCGCTCGTCATCGGCCGGCCAGATCGGCGTCAGGTCGATCTCGAACTCGTCGCGGAGTTCGTCCGGCCTCACCGACAAATTCCTATCCAAAAGTCCGTCGGTGATTGCGGTCACTGGGGATCACAGCCCGTCGGGATAGCTGAGGTGCAGCGTCAGGCTGATCCTCGGCCCCTGAAACCATTGCGGCACCGGCGGAAAGCGGCCGACCGCGGCGACCGCCTGCTCGATCCTGACGTCGATATCCGGGTGGGGCGAGGGTTGCACGACGATGATGCGAGTGATCGTACCGTCGCCCTGCACCTGAATGTGGAGGATCGCCGCGCCGCGGCGGCCGCCCAGGAACGCCAGTGACAGCGAGCCCAAATGGCCGCGTATCAGGCTCATGCAGTAGGCGAGGTATGCGTCGCGCGTCGCGGCGGGCCCGGGATTTTGGGCGCGCGGCGCCGGGCGCGGGTTCGGCCCCAACCGTCCCACCGCGGCCATTTTTACCGGAGCGTCGACCAGCGAATTTGGCTTTGGCTCCTCCGGCGCGGCGGCGGATTCCGGTGATGGAGCGGGCTTTGGCAACGCAGACACCAATTCGGGCGGGGGCATCGGCTTTGGCGGCGGGAGCGCGGCGACCTGGGTTTCTTCCGGTACGGTTTCGCCGGGTGGATCGGCCGCGGGGCGCGCTGGTTGCGCTTTCGGGTCACCGAAATCATCGGAAGCAAGCCGGCCCGGGGGCGGCGGCTTTTCCGCTTTCAGGGGCGGGGGTGCCGGAGCGGGAGGTGGTGGGGCCGGCGGCTCTTCGACGACCAGCTGCACCGGGATCGGCGCGGCGATCTCCGCGGGCGCGCTGGTCCAGTGAATGAGAACCAGGAGCGGCAACAGGTGAACGCCGAGCGAGCCGACGATCCCGAACGGCAGCGCGGTGCGCCGAGGCGCCGGCCGAGGTTGCCCGGGCTCCGCAATTGCCCTTCTGTCGTCGAGCCGTCCGGGGTCGGGCCGCTCGGGTTCGTCGAACTCGGCAAGACCCGGCGGCGCCGTCAGCGCCGGCTCGGAGCGCGCGCCCTCAGGTGCGGCGGTTGCGGTCCGGTCGATCTCGAACAATTCGAGAAGATCGTCCGGCCGCAACGGTAAATCCTTAATCACCGGGCGGCCATCAGCTGCTCACCATCAGTTCGCGGCGGCGGCGCGCCCGGCGAGGTCGAGCCAGGCGGCCTCGTCGAGGGTGGTCACCCCGAGCGAGGCGGCGCGCGCGGCTTTCGATCCGGCATCGGCGCCGATCACGACATAGTCGGTCTTCGCGGATACCGAGCTGGCGACGTTGGCGCCGAGCGCCTCGGCCCGCGCCTTGGCTTCGGAGCGCGTCATCGCTTCCAGACCACCGGTAAAGACGATCGTCTTGCCGGCGAGCGGCGACAGCGCCAGCTGAGCGCGCGCCTCGTAATCGAGCACGCTGACCTCGCGCTCAAGATCGTCGAGGACCGCGCGGTTATGCGGCTCGGCGAAAAACCCGATGATGTCGGCCGCCATGTCCTTGCCGATCCCGTGCACGTCGAGGAGTTGCGCGCGGGCCGGGCTCTCCGGATCCTGCGCCGTCTCCATCTCCTGTCGCCACTGGCCAAGCGAGCGGTAATGGCGGGCCAGGAGCCGCGCCGTCGCCTGCCCGACCTGCGGGATGCCGAGCGCGTTGATGAAGCGGTCGAGCGCGATCCTGCGGCGCTCGTCGATCGCGGCGATCAGCTTCCGGGCGCTGACCTCGCCCCAGCCCTCGCGCCTGGCAATCATCTCGGCCTTCAGCCGGAAGATGTCGCCGGGCTGGCGAATGAGGCCGTCCTCATAGAATTCGGTGATGTGCTTGTCGCCGAGCCCCTCGATGTCGAAACAGTCGCGCGCGACGAAGTGCTTCAGCCGCTCGACCGCCTGGGCCGGGCAGATGAGGCCGCCGCTGCAGCGCCACACGGCCATGCCTTCTTCGCGCACCGCGATGCTGCCGCACACCGGGCAATGATCGGGGAAGTCATAGGG
>DATCQF010000239.1:0-5288 GCA_036569735.1 Allostellaceae bacterium
CCCCTATGCCAGCGAGGCCGAGCGGGTGCTCGAGGAAGCCGTGGCGCAAGCCCCGGTGGCGCACCCTGCGGGGGACGACAGCGAACCATCGCCAGCGCCTGTCCGCAATGAGGAGGTCGCCCCCTATGCCGGCGAGACCGAGCGGGTGCTCGAGGAAGCCGTGGCGCGAGCTCCGGCGGCGCACCCGGAGGCGGATTACGGTGAACCGCCGCCCGCCGCTCCATCGCCTCCGATCGAGGATGACGTGCTAGCGGTGACCGAGAAGCCGGCAAATCCGCGTCCGGGGTGGTGGCAACGCCTGACCCAATAGTGACCGGCCCGGTCTGGGTCGGCGCGGTGTGGGTTAGCGCGGTCTGGGTCAGCCGTGGGCCGCAGCGGCGCCATCGCGCCGCGCCAATGCCGCAATTGCCGCCTATCGAACCGGCAACGATCTTCGCGGCGTTCCCGTAATCGGTGAGGCGACAGGGGCAGGGAGAAGGTGAGAGCGGCGCTACCGGCCGGTTTACTGCGGATGTTCGTCACGGTCGGGCTGGCCGCCGTGATCGGCTGCGGCGCGCACCGGGCTGAGGCCGCCGACAAGGGCGGGATTCGCGATACCGAGATCGAGAACGACATTCGCACGCTGGCGAGCCCGATCTGGCGCGTCGCCGGGCTCGATCCGAAGGATGTCGGGATCTATCTGATCCACGACGATCAGCTGAACTCCTTTGTCGCCGGCGGCCAGGCGATCTTCATCAATACCGGGCTGATCCTGAAGGCGGAAACGCCGAACCAGCTGATCGGCGTGATCGCGCACGAGACCGGGCACATCACCGGCGGACATATCGTGAGTTCCAAGGAGGCGATGCGGAACGCCAGCATCGAGCAGATCATCGCGATGGTGCTCGGCGCCGCGGCTGGGGTCGCGGGGCACAGCGGCGCCCCGCTGCTTGCCGCGCCAGGGGTCGGCGAGCGCGCGTTCATGCGCTTCTCGATCGCGCAGGAAGCCACCGCCGACCATGCCGCCCTCAGTTTTCTCGACCGCGCCTGCCAATCCGCGCGCGGCCTCCTCAAGTTTTTCGAGATTCTGCAGACCACCGAATTGTTGTCGGGCGACCGCCAGGACCCGTGGGTCCGCACCCACCCGCTGACTGCCCAGCGGACCGAGTATGTGCGCGACCATGTCGAGCACGCGCGCTGCTCGAGCGCCGCGGACCCGCCGGGATCGGTCGAACTGTTTCGCCGCATCAAGCTGAAGCTGCGCGCCTTCTTCGATTCCCCCTCGACCACCCTCGCGGCCTATCCCCCCACCGATACCTCGGTCCTCGCGCGCTATGCCCGGGCCATCGCCTATTACCGCATGCCCAATCTCGACAAGGCGCTGCCCGAGATCGACGGGCTGATCCGCGATTTTCCGAATGACCCCTATTACCGCGAACTCAAGGGCCAAATGCTGTTCGAGAACGGCCGTGTCCGCGAGGCGATCCGCCCCTATGAGGATTCGGTGCGCCTCGCGCCGTCGGCCGCGCTGTTACGGATTTCGCTGTCGCAGGTCTATATCGAGACCGGCGACCCGGTGTTGAACAAGCGCGCGATCGCCTATCTCAACGATGCCAGCCGCGAGGAAGGGCGCGACAGCCAGGTCTGGCACTTCCTGGCGGTCGCCTACGGGCGCGACAACCAGATGGGCATGGCCGCCTTGTCCTTGGCCGAGCAGGCGCTCGCCAGCGGCAAGAAAAAGGATGCGCTGCAGCAGGCCACCCGGGCGAAGCAATTGTTGGCCCGCACCACCGTCGGCTTTGCGCGCGCCGAGGATATTCACCGCGAGGCGGAACACCTCGACAATTGAGTTGGCGCTGGCGATTGTGGCGCTGGCGAGCGGCGCTGCTGCCGGTGATCGCCGGCGCTGGCAGTTGCTGCCGCCTTGTTGATCGGAGTTATGATCGTGATGCTGTTTTGCCCCCGCCGCTCGAAGGCCCTCCGCCAGTCGAAGGAATCGGCCATGTTGAGATTGGCGCCGTCCGGATTGCCGTTGCGGGGCCCTTGGCTATGGTCCCTCGGGCTATGGCTCGGCGCGCTCGCTCTGCTGGTGCTGACGCCGGCCCCGTCGCTCGCCGCCGAGTTCACCCCCGCGCAACGCCAGGCGATCGAATCGATGATCCGCGATTACCTGACGAAAAACCCCGAAGTGATGCTCGACGCGCTGCAGGCCGCCGAGGACAAGATCAAGGCTGACTCGCGCGGCAAGGCGTCGGCGGCGCTCGCCACGCGCCGGCACGAAGTCTTCGACGATCCGGATGCGCCGGTTGCCGGCAACCCCAAGGGCGATGCGACGCTTGTCGAGTTCTTCGATTACCGCTGTCCCTATTGCAAGCAGGTCGAGCCGGCGATCGAGGCGCTGGTCGCCCAGGACCCAAAGCTGCGCTTTGTCTACAAGGAATTCCCGGTGCTCGGGCCCGAATCGGTGACGGCCGCGCGCGCCGCGCTTGCCGCGCGCCAGCAGGGCAAATACGATTTGTTGCATCGCGCCCTGATGGCTCTCAAAGGACAGATCAACGAGGCGGCGGTGTTCAAGGTGGCCAGCTCGGTCGGGCTCGATGTCGAACGTCTCAAGCGCGACATGGCCGCTCCCGACATAGACCGCATGCTGAAGGCCAACGGCAAACTCGCCGAGGCGCTCGACATCCGCGGCACGCCGGGCTTTGTGATCGGCGACGAGATCGTGCCCGGCGCGATCAGCCTCGATGCGCTGAAACAGCTGATCGAAACGGCGCGCCGCAAGTAACCCCGGGCGCATTCCCAAGACGTCATGGCCGGGTTCGTCCCGGCCATCCCAATGGATCGCCATCTGGGATCCCCGGGACAATCCCGGGGCAATCGCATTTGAAAGCCCTCCCCCTTGATGGGGGAGGGTTGGGTGGGGGTGATCGTGCTGCTTCGCCAGTTCGGCGGGATGCCAGGCGCCCAATTCACCCCCTCCCCGGCCCTCCCCCATCAAGGGGGAGGGAGTGAGCAGGCCAAATGCGATTGCCCTGGGGACAAGCCCGGGGATGACGATTTGGGGGGCGCTATACGAACCTGAGTGGATTCCGCTCGATCAATAAGCGGTCAGGTCATTACGGCTTCGGCAGGGCGCTCTCGATCTCGGCGGTGATCTTGGCGTCGCCCGGGCGCACCGGGGTTGGCCAGGCGCCGGCGAGCTGGCCGTCGGGGCCGATCAGGTATTTGTGGAAGTTCCAGCGCGGCGTGCCGCCCTCGCCGAGCTGCGCGGCGACCCAGCGATAGAACGGGTGGGCGCCGGCGCCGATCACCCGGTACTTCTCGGTCAGCGGAAAGTCGACCTGGTAGTTGGTTTCGCAGAATTGTTTGATCTCGGCGGCCGAGCCCGGCTCCTGCTCGCCGAAATCGTTGGACGGCACGCCGAGCACGACGAGGCCGCGATCGCGATAGCGCTGCCATAAGGCTTCGAGATCGCGGTATTGCGGCGTGTAGCCGCAAAAGGAAGCGGTGTTGACGACCAGCACCGGGCGCCCGCGCCACGCCGCGAGCGGCAGCTTGCCGCCGTCGAGCGAGACGAATTCGAACTGATAGGCATCGCCGGATTGGGTGTCATCGCTTGTCGGCATGTCGGACCTCTCGGCAGCATGGACGCCGGCCGGACCCGTCCCGGCCGCCGCGACGGCGACGAGGAAGACGACGCCAACCCATCTCCGGCGATGCGCGCAGTTCCCTCGCATCCCTCACCATAGCGCGATTCGCGGCCTGTGGGGATGTGCCCCTGACATGGCAGAGATGGCTCGCGTGCTCGGGCCCCCGCGCCCGGGCGGTTCGGCGCATTTCGGTTGCGCCTCGCCGGTCCTTCCCCGAGACTGCGCGCCGCTTTCGCGGGGGCAGGCCCAGGGATGCTGTTGGCCTTTTTGCTGAAGGGCGTCCTGGTCGGCATCATCATCGCCGTACCGGCCGGCCCGGTCGGGGTCCTGTGCATCCGCCGCACGATCTTTCATGGCCGGCTCGCCGGGTTCGCCTCGGGCCTCGGAGCATCGACCGCGGACGCGGTGTTCGGCGTCATCGCCGGGTTCGGCCTGACCGTCGTTTCCGATCTCCTGCTCGACTATCAGGACTGGCTGCGGCTCGGCGGCGCCGGGTTTCTGCTTTATATCGGCATCAGGGCGCTTGCCGCCGGCCCGATCGAGGGCGAGCAATCGGAGCGCGACCCCGAGGGCCTCCTCGCCGATTACGCCTCGACCTTTGTCTTGACCATCACCAATCCGATAACGATCCTCGCCTTTCTCGCGATCTTCGCCGGCATCGGCTTCAGCGGGCCCCAGGCGACAGTGGGGCGGGCCGGGGTCCTCGTCCTCGGCGTGTGGCTCGGCTCCCTGTTATGGTGGGCGGCATTGGCCTTTGGCGCCGGGATGATGCGGCTGTCGTTCGACCGGGATCATCTGGTCTGGATCAACCGCGCCTCGGGCGGGATACTGGTATTCTCCGGGGTCCTGCTGCTCGGCAGCCTGGCGGTTCGGCATTTCGGCTGAGCTGCCCCTAATCACCCCCGCAATCACAAGGGTCACACCGTGGTCTATCTGCCGCCCGCCTTCACCGAAACCCGCACCGAGCTGTTGATCGAGCATATCGAGCGGCACGAGTTCGGCCTCCTCGTCAGCCACGGCAAAGAGGGGATGATCGCCAGCCAGATCCCGTTCCTCGCCGAGCGCCGCGACGGCCGGCTCTATCTCCTGGGCCACCTCGCGCGAGCGAACCCGCAAGGTGCCGATCTCGACGGCCCCGGGAACGATGACCGCGAGGCGCTCGCGATCTTCGAGGGGCCGCACGCCTATGTCTCACCGAGCTGGTACGAGGCGGGACCGGCCGTGCCGACCTGGAACTATGCCGCCGTTCATGCCTATGGCGCCGCCCGCACGATCATCGATCCGGCCTGGCTGCGCGGCCTCCTGGTCCGGCTGACCGAGCGCCACGAGGGGCGCGAGCCGGCCCCGCCGTGGCGCATGCAGGATCTGCCGGAGCCCTACCTGCGATCGATGCTCAACGGCATCGTCGGCATCGAGATCAGGGTCAGCCGGCTCGACGGCAAGTTCAAGCTGAGCCAGAACCGCCCGGCGGCGGACCGGCCGCGGATCATCGCCGCGCTGGAACGCCGCGACGACCCGGATTCGCGCGCCGTCGCGCAGCTGATGCGCGAGCGCGAGCCGGCCGGCTGAAACCACGGAGGCTGCCGGCCCCTCACCCCAACCCTCTCCCCGCCAGCGCCGCCAGTGGGGAGAGGGAGGGACCCGCGTGCAGCGTGGGAG
>DATCQF010000240.1:0-3418 GCA_036569735.1 Allostellaceae bacterium
CGTATAACCATCGTTTTCCTCAGGCACGCGCCTGCCCGGCCCCTGCATTCGCATTCGCAGGGGCCGGGTTTTTCGTGAGCGGATCACACGATTCCGGCGGCGCGTAGCGCGGCGATTTCTGCCGCCGAACAGCCGAGCTCGGCCAACACGGCGTCGCTGTCGCCGCCGATTTCGGGCGCCGGGCGGCGCAGCTGGCACGGCGCGTCGGCGAACTTGACCGGAAAGCCGAGCATCCGGACGGCGCCGTGTCCGGGATGCATCTGGGTCAGCACCATCTCCTGGTCCCTTACCTGCGGGTCGGCGAAGACTTCTGTGAGGCCCATGACCCGGCCGCACGGCACCCCGGCGGCGTTGAGCGTGTCGATCCAGTATTGGGTGGTGCCGGTGGCGAGCCGCGCCTCGACCGCGGCGTTGATCGCGGCGCGGTTGGCGACCCTGAGGTCGTTGGTGCGAAAACGCGGATCGCCGCGCAGTTCGGGGGCGCCGATCGCATCGACGAGACGCTGGTAGGATTGTTCCTGGCTCGGCGCCAGCGCGACCTCGCCGTCTTCGGTGCGGAACATCCCGTAGGGTGCGACGATCGCATGGTCGTTGCCGGTGCGCGCGGGGTCGTCGCCGGTCGCCAGATGATTGGCGGCGAGAAAGCCGAGGAGGCTGACGAGGCCGCTATTGAGGCTCGAACCGACGGTGTCGCCGGCCCCGGTGCGGCCGCGCTTGACGAGGGCGGCGCACACTCCGAGCGCGCCATAGAGCCCGGCGACGAGGTCGGCGATCGGCGGCCCGGCGCGCAACGGTGGTCCGTCCGGCGCCCCGGTCACCGCCATGAACCCGCTCATCGCCTGGGCGATGAAATCGAAGGACGGCCGCTCGCGATAGGGCCCGCTCGTGCCAAACCCGCTGATGCTGGCGGTGACGAGGTCGGGCTTCAGCGCCTTGAGGCGGGCCTCGTCGAACCCCATCCGGGCCAAGACCCCGGGGCGGAAATTCTCGACCAGGACATCGCTCGCACCGATCAGCCGGGCCAGCACCGCCCTCCCCTCCTCCGTCCGCAGGTTGAGCGATAGCGAGCGCTTGTTGCGGTTGAAGGCGGCGAAATACCACGAGAGACCATCGCGGATGACGCCCTGCGCGCGCAACGGGTCGCCGACCCCCGGCGTCTCCACCTTGATCACCTCGGCCCCCATGTCGGCCAGCATCATCGTGCAGAACGGCCCGGCCAGAATGCGCGTCAGATCGACGACCCGGATACCCGAAAGCGGCACGGCACACGCTCCATTTTGTTGTCATTGCGAGCGCAGCGAAGCAATCTCGCGCCGATTACGCTGCGTCGTCGAGATTGCTTCGTCGCCGCGCTCCTCGCAATGACAACGGACTGCATGACCACACCGATCACCCTGGACGACATCGAATCTCTGGCGGTGGGGGCGTGGATCCTGGGGACTGGGGGTGGCGGGAGCCCGTATCTGGGGCTCCTCAACATGCGCCGGCTTTATGCCGAGGGGCGGCGGGTCGAATTGATGTCGCCGTTCGATCTCGCGGACGACGACCGGGTCGCCATCGTCTCCAACATGGGGGCGCCGCTGGTCGGCCAGGAGCGCCTCGCCGACAGCCGCAACATCGCCCGCGCCGTCCAAATGCAGGAGGAATATTCGGGAACGAAATTCCGCGCCGTGATGTCCCTGGAAATCGGCGGCAACAACGCGATCCAGCCGTTGATGGCGGCGGCGCATCTGGGGCTCCCGGTCGTCGATGCCGACACGATGGGGCGGGCCTATCCCGAGGCGCAGATGACCAGCGTCGCGGTCGGTGGCCTCCAGCCCTATCCCTGCGCGCTGTACGACCCGCGCGGCATCGAGGCGATCGTGACGAAGGCGCCGAACTGGAAATGGATGGAGCGGGCGAGCCGCAAGATCTGCGTCGAGATGGGCTCGATCGCCTCGACCTGCAAAGCCCCGCGCACCGGGGCCGAGGTGAAGGAATGGGGCATCCATTTCACCGTGTCGAAGGCGATTGGCATTGGCCGGAGGGTGCAGGAGGCGGTGCGGCGCCACGACGATCCGATTGCTGCGATCCTCGACGAGGCGCATGGCAAAAAACTGTTCCGCGGCAAGGTTGTCGATGTCGCCCGGCGGACGACCGAGGGGTTCCTGCGCGGCCGTGCGGTCATCGAGGGGCTCGACGACGACCGCGGCAGCCGGCTCGAAATCGCGTTCCAGAACGAATGGGTCGTGGCATGGCGCGACGGTTCGCCCGTGGCGATGTCGCCCGATTTGATCTGCGTCCTCGACACGGTGTCGGGCAACGCCTTCGGGACCGAGACGATCGGCTATGGCAGGCGGGTCAGCGTCGTGGCGTTGCCGGCCCCGCCGGTGTTCCTGACGGCGAAGGGCCTCGAGCATGTCGGCCCGCGCGCCTTCGGCTACGACATTGATTTCCGCTCGGTGTTCGACCCCTGAGGGCGCCGGCGGTTCAGGTCAGTCCATTGGCGGGCGGCGTTCGGGCTGGGTGGTCTCGAAGGCGCGCGCGGCGCGCAGCACGCGGTCCTCGGCATAAAGCGGCCCGACGATCTGCAGCCCGATCGGCAGCCCGGCGGCGGTCAGCCCGCACGGGATGCTCGCCGCCGGCTGGCGCGTCATGTTGAAGGGATAGCTGAACGGCGACCAGTCGACCCAGCTGCGCTCGGTTGTGGGATCGTTGAGGTCCTGGCCGACCGGCAAGGCGGCCACCGGCATCATCGGGGTCAGCAGCAGATCGTAGCGCCGATGGAAGGCCGCCATCGTGGCCCCGAGCGCGGTCCGCGCCATGTCGGCGGCGACATAGTCGACGGCGCGGATGCGCTCGCCCTCGGCCGCCACCGCGACGAGGCCGGGGTCGCACAGCCTATGCCGCTCCTTCGGGAACGCCGCCAGCACGAGCGCGGCGCCGGAGCCCCACAGCGTCAAGAGCGCCTCGCGCGGCGAGGGGAAGACCGCGCCGACCTCCTCGACGATCGCGCCCAATTCCTCGAACCGCCGCGCCGCGCCCGCGCAACAGGCCGCGATCTCGGGGTCGACCCTGGCGTACCCCAGATCGGGGCTGTAGGCGATGCGCAGCCCCCGCACCCCATCGTCGATCCCGGCGAGATAATCGCGCGTCTCGGGCGGCAGGGTGTAGGGATCGCGGGGATCGGGGCGGGCCAGCACGTTGAGGAGCGCCGCCGCGTCGCGCACGCTGCGCGTCATCGGCCCGACATTCGAGAGGAGCCCCATCGGCGAGGGCGGATGGGCCGGGACCCGGCCGAACGTCGCCTTGATGCCAAAAATGCCGGTGAACGACGCGGGGATGCGGATCGACCCGGCGCCGTCGCTGCCGACATGCAGGGGCGCGATCCCGGCGGCGCAGGCGGCGGCGGCGCCGGCGCTGCTGCCGCCCGGGGTGC
>DATCQF010000241.1:0-1603 GCA_036569735.1 Allostellaceae bacterium
AGACGCGCCAGGCGAGCGCCTCGGGCAGCAGCCAGTAGATCAAGGTGTAGGCCAGGGCCGACGCGCCCCAGCCGATCGCCCAGCCGGTTTGTACGAGGCCGACGCCGCGGCCGCGGTACTTGTCGCGGATGACCTCGCCCATCAGGACCGCGCCGGCCGCCCATTCGCCGCCAAAGCCGAAGCCGTGCAAGGCGCGCAGGATGAACAGCTGCTCGAAATTCTGGGCGAACGCGCAAAGGAACGTAAAGATCGAATACCATAGGATGGTGACCTGCAGCATCTTCACCCGGCCGAACCGGTCGGCGAGCGTCCCGGAAAACCACCCGCCGAGCGAGGACACCAATAGCGTCACCGTGCCGATCAGCCCGGCCTCGCCGCGCGTGAGGCCCCACACCGCGATGACGGTCGGGATGACAAAGCTGTACATCTGGACGTCGAACGCATCGAGCGACCACCCGCCGAAGCAGGCGAACATCGTGCTGCGTTCCTTCGCCGTCAGATCGCGAAACCAGGCGAGCATGGCGACCCCTCCCCAACGGTTTTCCGCGGCCGCCGCGGCGTGGTGACGCCCGGGCCGCCTGTGGGAGCGATCTTAAACGACTGTGCCGAAGGCCGGGAACCGGCTCGATGTGCGGGGTGCATTGCGGCAGGCGCGTGGGATAGGGTGAGGGGAGCCGGTTAGCATCACACCGACAAACGTGAGCGCACGGGCAAACGCGAGGTAAACATGGCGCCGGTGATCCTGCCTTACCGCAACATCCTGCCGCGGATCGATCCGAGCGCCTTTATCGCGCCGGGGGCGATCGTCATCGGCGACGTCGAGATCGGCGCTCACGCGAACATCTGGTTCAACTGCGTGATCCGCGGCGACGACGCGCCGATCCGCATCGGGGCCGGCGCCAACATCCAGGACGGCACGATCGTGCATGTCACGTTCGAGTTGGGCGAGCACATCGAGTGCGTGATCGGCGAGGAGGCCGCGGTCGGCCACATGGCGCTGTTGCACGCCTGCCGCATCGAACCCGGCGCCCTTGTCGGGATGAAGGCCTGCGTGATGGACCGCGCCGTCGTCGAAAGCGGCGCCATGGTCGCCGCCGGCGCCGTCGTGACCACGCGCCAGCGGGTCAAGTCGGGCGAATTATGGGCCGGCACCCCGGCCCGCTTTGCCCGCGCGCTGAAGCCCGAGGAACAGGTTACATGCGCTGGGTGACGGCGCACTACCGCGAACTGGCGGAGGAATATCGGGCACGGGGGTAGGAGCGGGGCATTCGGCCGTCATCAAATGTCGCGGAACCCGTTCTGGAAAATTCCAGTTGCGGCGGGCGGTCCAACATCAGCCGCGCTGAAATGGGATATTCCTGGGTGACCTGCTGCTGTATGATGTATGAGCTATTTGCTGATCTGACGTACCAACTCGATGGCGCTCGCCGCCAGGACCGATAGATGAGCGACAGCGTTTCCGCGCCGATCATCTGCCCCTATTGCAAGGCGGAAGTGGCATCTGATGCTGTCCGCTGCCGCTATTGTACCTCGTGGCTCGAAAAAGTGTAAGAGGGGCAAAAGGCCGGGCAACGGCATCTGGTGCTATGGAGTGGGCGAGGAC
>DATCQF010000242.1:0-2060 GCA_036569735.1 Allostellaceae bacterium
GGCACCGCCTGGTGGACGAGGCGCCCGCCCGCTTGCCATTGCCCGCGCCCCGCTCAGCTCGCCAGTTCGCGCGACCGCGCCGTGGCCGCGGCGACCGCCCGTTCCATGAGTTCGGGCAAGCCGTTCGGGGCCGTCAGCACGTCGAGGGCGGCGCGCGTGGTGCCGCCCGGGCTGGTCACGTTCTCGCGCAGACGCGCCGGGGTTTCGGGCGAGAGCCGCGCCAATTCGCCGGCGCCGGCGACGGTGGCGCGGGCCAGCTTCAACGCGAGATCGCCCGGCAGCCCGGCGCGCGCGCCGGCCTCGGCCAAGGCCTCGATCAACAGGAACACATAGGCCGGACCGCTGCCCGACACGGCGGTCACCGCATCCATCAGCGCCTCGTCCTCGACCCAGGTGCTGTCGCCGATCGCGGCGAGCAATGCATCGCAAAGGCGACGCTGCGCGGCGCTGACCCTGGAGTTCGGGCACGCGACGGTGATCGCGCGCCCGATCGCCGCGGGGGTGTTGGGCATGCACCGGACGATCGCGGCCTCGCCCAAATGTCTGGTGATGCCGGCGATGGTGGTTCCGGCGGCGATCGAGACGAACAGCGTCCCCGGCCGAACCCAAGGGCGATAGGCCGGCAACACCTCGTCGATCAGCTGCGGCTTCACCGCAAACACCACCGCGTCGGGGGCAAGGGCGGACGACAGATCGTCGGCCGAGCGATGGAATTCGACACCGGCGGCACCCGCCAGCGCCGCCGGCGCCTCGGCCGGTTCAACGACGTAAAAGCGCTCCGCCGCGCCGCGCGCCAGCCAGCCGCGCAGCATCGCCGAGCCCATCTGGCCGCAGCCGACCAGGATGAGCGTGCCCGCTTTCTGTGAACCCGGGGCGGCCGAGGCATTCATTGGGACCTGACCAGTTGCCAAGAAAATGGGCGTGCCAAAAATGGTGTCATTGCGAGCAAGGCGAAGCCGCTACGCTCCTCGCAATGACGCAGTTTGTTACCGCCCGGGCCAATCAGGCCTCGCCGATCGGCTCGATCATCGCCGCCGCCATCGCCTCCTCGGGTGTCTTGCCGCCCCAGATCACCAGCTGGAACGCCGGGTAGAAGCGCTCGCATTCGGAGAGCGCGATATCGACCAGATCCTCGACCTGCTCGGCGCTGGCGGCGCCGATCCCGCGCAACAGTATCGCGTAGCGGAACGCCGGCGAGGTGTCGCTCGCGGCGAGATCGAAATGTCCGAGCCACAGCCGTTCGTTGGCCAGCGCCAGGAGCTCGTATAGCGGGCCGCGCCGGCGTTTGGCCACCTTCATGTCGAAGCCGCAGGAAAAGTGCAGCGCGCTCAGCTCCTCCTGCCACAGAAAGTACAGCCGGTAGTCGCACCAGCGGCCGGAGATCTCGACGATCATCTCCTCTTCGCTGGCGCGGTCGTGCGCCCAGTCGTTGGCGACGACGATTTCTTCGACGAGGTCGATCGGATTGCCGGTATGAGAAGTGACTTCGACCATGGAGACAGAGGTCATCGCGTCCTCCTAGAGGCGACTCGACGAGACGATACGGCGGACCTGTCGGTTCGATTGAGCAGGGGCAAGTTCCTCCAGGACAGCTTGAAGGGGACATAAAAATCAGGGATGGCGCTACGCTGCCAAAGCCGGGCGGCCGTGGCAAGACTAGATTTAGCGTTAAGAATTATTTTTACCTCAGGCGGTTGAGGGACCGGTCTCGCCTGGCCCGGCCGATCCTGAACCATCGAGGCGCGCCTCGAGCGCCGCCAACCGGCGCCGCAGCGATTCCTGCTCGTCGCGCGCCTTGGCCGCCATCGCTTTCACGGCCTCGAACTCCTCGCGGCTGACCAGGTCCATCCCGGCGAGCACCCGTTCGAGCTGGTCGCGCAGCCGCGCCTCAACTTCGCCGCGGACGCCGGAGAGCGCGCCCATCGCGCCCGAGGCGACCCGCGCGACATCGTCGAAAAAGCGGTTCTGGCCCTGCATCGGATGCCCCTATTCCTGAACCATCGAGGCGCGCCTCGAGCGCCGCCAACCGGCGCCGCAGCGATTCCTGCTCGGCGCGCGCC
>DATCQF010000243.1:0-2726 GCA_036569735.1 Allostellaceae bacterium
GCGCCGGCAGCGCCGCCGCGAGCCGGTCGTCGCGCCAGCCTCGGAGCTGATCGTAACGCACCGGCGCCAGGGTCAATCGCGGCGGCGCCTTGGGGCGAAGCAGATAGGCGAGCAGCGCCGCGAGGATCAACGCCAGGGCCAGCCCCAGCGACAGCGCGATCCAGGCGCGCCGCGTCACCGCAGCCGGTCAGCCGCTGGCGGTTGCCACCAGAACCCAGTTCGGGTCGCTCGACCTGGTGTCGCGGGCAAAGCTCCAGAAATCGGTCTTTTCGATCGCATGGTCGGGGTCGCCATCGACGACGCTGCCGTCATGGGCCCGCAACATGTTGATCTGGTCCGAGACGAACTTGACCGTGACGCGCGCCAGGCGGCCGGCAAGGCCGGCCTCGGTGATGTCGAGCCGCTTCAACGCGATGATCCGCGTTTCGAGCGTCTCCCCCGCGGCGGTGCGTTCGTCGATCGCAGCGGCGAACGGCTGGTACACGTCGTCGCTCAACAGCGGCCGCAAGCGGTCCTTGTCACCGGCGGCGAACGCGGCGACGACCATCTCGAAGGCAAACCGCGCTCCCTCGAGGAATTGCGCCGGATCGAACCCCGGATCGGCGGTGCGGATGCGCTCCAGACCCGCCGCGACGGCATCCGGCGGCGTGCCGCCGACCACGGGCGGGGGCGCCGCCGGGTTGCGGTTCCCGAGGCCAACCACGTTGTCGCCCGACTTATCACCCGGGGGCGCCTCGGCGCGCCGCAACACCGGGTCGGGCCGCCGCTCCTGCCCGGTGCGCCGGCCGAGGACGCTGCGCAGCCGCAGCACCAGGAATGCCGCGACCATCGCGAACAGGATAATGTCGAAATAATGCGGGAGATCGCCCATCGTTTTGCGGGACCTTGCGATAATCCCGGAACAGCCCGGGTTTGCGACGGTGTTAGGGTAGATAGGAGGTCACAGGGTTGCCGGCAAGCCGGCGCTAACGGAGGGCGCGGTCGCGGCGGGTCGGGGCAGCCCAGGCCGGACGGGACGGCCCAGGTCGGCTCAGGTCGGAACGGGTGATTGATACGACCATGCGATCCGTGCTAGCGGGAGCGCACCAGCGCCCCCGTCCCGGCACGCCGCTTGAAGCGGCGCCGGGACGACGCCGAACAGGGGCCGCCCAAATCATTGCCGTCAGTCGGGAGAAAATCATGGCGCAAGACGTGGCGGGCAACGGTCCGGCCGTTCCGCAACCGGCCGCTGCCGAACCGGTCCAGACGCAGCAGCAACTGATCATCAATGCTCAATACATAAAGGATTTATCGTTCGAGAACCCGCACGCACCCAACAGCCTGCGCCAGCAGACGGCCCAGCCTTCGGTCGAGATCAATGTCGATGTCAAGGCGCAGGGCATGGGCCCGGAGAATTACGAGGTCGTGCTGACCATCAAGGGCGGCGCCAAGGTGCAGGACGAGACGCTGTTCCTCGTCGAGCTCGCCTATGGCGCGATCGTCACGGTGCGCAACGTGCCGCAGGAATTGCTGAGCGCGATCGTGCTGGTCGAGACCCCGCGGCTGATGTTCCCGTTTGCCCGCAACATCATCGCCGCGACGACGCGCGACGGCGGGTTTCCGCCGCTGATGATCAATCCGATCGACTTTGGCGAGCTGCTTCGGCGCAATGCCGCCGCCAACCCGCCTGGTGGCCAGCCGGTCGGCGGCCAAGAAGTCGGCGGCGCGTCCGCCTGATCTCGCGCGCTCAGCCCAGGGCGAGCCACAGCGGCGTCGCGATGGCGGCCAGCATCGCCCGATGCGCCGCCAGTTCGTCGCTCGACGGCGCGTGCGGGCGAGCCGGTCGCGGCGGATGCCTCTGCGCGGCGTCAATCATGTCGGCGCCGACCGCGAAATTGCCCGCGGCAAAATCGAGGCCCGGCTGCTTTCCGCCGAGCAGCTCGATGTAAACCGCGGCCAACAGACTGCAATCGATCTCCGCCCCGTGCCTGTCGCGCAACGACAGATCGATCATAAAGCGCCGGCACAGCGCGTCGAGGCTGGCCGGCGCGCCTGGAAACCGCCGGCGCGCCACCGCGAGCGTATCGACGAACGGAAGGGCGAGCGGGCCGCGGCCGATTCGTGCCAGCTCCGCGTTGATAAAGGCGAGATCGAACTCGGCGTTGTGAATGACCAGGCGGTCGCCGGCGATGAACCCGTTCAATTCGTCGGCGATCGCGGCAAACGGCTGGTGGCCGGCGAGAAACTCGGCATCCAGCCCATGCACCGCCATGGCCTCCGCGGGCATATCGCGCTCGGGGTTGACATAGCGGTGAAACTTGCGGCCGGTCGGAACATGGTGAACCAGTTCGAGACAGGCGATCTCGACGATCCGGTGGCCGTCCTGCGGGTCGAGCCCGGTGGTTTCGGTGTCGATCACGATCTCGCGCATCGCCGTCTCCCCCGATGAGGCCGCGGCAACTCCCCCTGCCGCAGCGTTCTGACAATCGCCTTCAGCCGCCGGAATGTCACGCTGCGCCCGAGCGCGGTCGCGACGACAAAATCGGCGCGCCGGCGTTTTTCACGATCCGGCATCTGGGCGCGCAGGATGTCGGCAAAGCGGCTCTCGCTCATTCCCGGGCGGCGCATGACCCGTTCGCGCTGCAGGCGTAAGGGCGCCGACACGACCAGCACAAAATGACAGCGCTCGACGCCGCCGCTTTCATAGAGCAGCGGAATGTCGAGCACGACAAGCCTCTCGCGGCGGG
>DATCQF010000244.1:0-6085 GCA_036569735.1 Allostellaceae bacterium
AGTTCGAAGCGCCCGCCCGACAGGAATTGCAGGCTGGCGATCTCCTTGGCGACAAACACCGGGTTGCGCAATGCCGCGATCAGGATGCCGGTGGCGAGGGCGATCCGGCTGGTGCAGCCGGCGGCGAAGCTCAAGGTTTCGAGCGGCGACAGCCAGGCCGTGCCGTAGAGCCCGCGCGCGGTCAACAGATGCTCGATCGCCCACAGCGACTCGTAGCCGCGCGCCTCGGCCTCTACGGCGAAGTCGCGCAGCCGGGCCGCCTTGGCGTAATCGAGATCGGCAAAGGAATAGCTCGGCAATGCCAGCCCGAAACGCATTGTTTCTTCCTCCCCAAACCGCCGATCCCGGTCTACAGTCGGCGCTATCGCCAGCGAGGGAGCCTCGGATGACCGAATTCGCCTACGACCACGTCCATCTGCGCAGCCCGGATCCGGACCAGACCGCGGCCTATTATGAGCGCATGTTCGGCGCCGAGATCATCAAATCGGTGATGTCGAACGGCATCCCGCGGACCGACATGAAGCTCGGCGGCGTGATGTTCTTCATCGCCCAGGTTCCGGCGGCTGCGGCAATTGCGGAGAAGCCGGAAGGCAGCTTTGTCGGGCTCGACCACATGGGCCTCAGGGTCAGGAACATCGACGCGGTCGTCGCCGAATTGAAGGCCAAGGGCGCCGAATTCACCGTCGAACCAAAGACGATCCGCCCCGGCGTGCGCATCGCCTTTGTCCGCGGGCCGCAGAACGTCCTGATCGAGCTGCTCGACCGCGACGTGGCATAGGCACAGCCGTCATCCCCGGGCTTGTCCCGGGGATCCACGTGGATGCCCACGGATCAAGTCCGTGGGCTGAAGGCCCACGGGACAAGCCCGGCCATGACGAACTTGGGTTAACCCATCCTACGCTCCGCTACCCCGCCGCCACCTTGCCGACGCCTTCGATGACCGTGTTCCAGTCGTCGATTTCGCGGTCCTGCGGGTGGACCATGATGTGCTGCACCCCGGCCTCGGCATAGGCGGCGACGCGCTCCTTCATCATGCCGACATCCTTGCCGTCCCAGTGCGAGCGGATCGAGATGGTGAATTCGGGCTCGGGCCGGTCGCGGCGCAGCCGGGCGACGACCGCATGCGCCTCTTCGGGGGAGACCTGGCTGCCGTGCCAGCCGTCGCCCAATTTGACGGTGCGGCGGTGCGCGGCTTCCGAGCGGCTGCCGTGCCACATCGGGATGTGGCTGATCGGCTGCGGCAGCATCGTCATCTCCTCGACCTCGGAGGCGATGTGCTTGCCGGCGAACGACACCGGGTCCTGGGACCACACCGCGCGCATCATCCCGATGCCCTCGTCCATGCGGCGCCCGCGCTCGTTGAACGGCACGCCGAGCGCGGAAAATTCGGCTTCGAGCCAGCCGACTCCGACCCCGAGGATGAGGCGCCCGCCCGACAGATTGTGCAGCGTCGATAGCTCTTTCGCGAGCGGCAGCGGATGGCGCATCGGCAACACGATGACGCTGGTGCCGAGCCGCACCCGCTCGGTCACCGCGGCGACCCAGGTCAGCGTCAGCACCGGATCGTAGAACAGCGGCGAGCGCGGGAACTGCTTCCGCGGCACGATGATGTGCTCGCTGACCCACACGTCGCTCAGCCCCATTGCCTCGGCACGGATCGCGTGGCCGCGGATCAATGCCGGCGTCGCCTGGCTGCCGGCGTGCGGCAGATGAATACCGAGTTGCATCGCGCTCTCTCCCGTGCTGGTCTTTGGCCCAGCATGCATGCCCGAGACCCGGCATGAAAGGGGGGAAGGATGCGCTTTCAGGACAAGGTGGCGCTGATCACCGCCGCGGCGAGCGGGATCGGCCGCGCCAGCGCCGACATCATGGCGCGCGAGGGCGCGGTCATCGTCGCCATCGACAACAACCAGGAGCGCCTCGACCGCGCGGTCGCGGAGTTGGGCGCGGCCGGCGGGCGGGCGCATGGGCGCCTCTGCGACGCGCTCGATCCGGCGCAGGTCGACGCGCTGGTCGCGTCCGTGGCGCGCGAGTTCGGCGCGATCGACATTCTCGTCAACGCCGTCGGCGGCAGCACGATCATCGCGAAATCGGGCGCTACGGTCGATGAACTGAGCTTCGCCGACTGGCGGGCGCTCATCGAGTTCAACCTCACCGGCACCTTTCTGTTCACCCATGCGGTAGTGCCGGTGATGAAAGGGCAGCGGAGAGGAAAAATCGTCAATTTGTCGTCGATCGCCGGACGGGGCTTGAGCATTTCATCGAGCAGCGCCTATGCGACGGCCAAGGGCGGCATCATCGCCTTCACCCGCAAGCTCGCCTTCGAGCTCGGCCCCTTTGGCATCAACATCAACGCGATCGCCCCGAGCCGCACGCTGACCGAGCGCATCCGGCCGCGCTGGAACCAGTCGAGCCCGCAGGACCAGCAGGCCGAGATCGACCGCACACCCTTGCGCCGCGTCGCCGAGGCGGCCGACCAGGCCAAGGTGATCTGTTTTCTCGCCTCGAGCGACGCTGACTTCGTAACCGGCGTGACGATCGACGTAACCGGAGGGAATTGAATAATGGCAACATTCGTATTGGTGCACGGCTCCTATCAGGGCGGCTGGATCTGGCAGCCTGTGGTGAAACGGCTGCGCGCGGGCGGCCATCAGGTCTATGCCCCGAGCCTCGACGGCTGCGGCGAGCGCAAGGGCACGGTGCGCCCCGGCATCACCACGGAAAGCCAGGCCGACGAGGTCGCGCAGCTCCTCTTCTACGAGGATTTGAAGGATGTCGTCCTGGTCGGCACCAGTTCGGGCGGCATGGTGGTGTGCCGGGTCGCCGAATTGATGCGCGAGCGGGTCGGCCGCATCGCCCTCGTCGACGCATTGGCGCTCTTCCCCGGCGAGAAGATCGGCGACATCGTCACCCGCTCGACCGCCACGTCGGTCACCGAGCTAACCCGCGGTCCGAGCCCCGAGGACGCCGCCACACGCCTCTTCGCCGACCTCGATCCCGCAACCCGAGCCTGGGCGCTCGAGCGCTACACCGCGCACCCGATCGGCATCTACACCGAAGGGGTCAAGCTCAACTCGTTCTGGTCGCAACCGTGGAAGGCGAGCGTGATCTGGTGCCGCCGCGCCCCGAACCCGGGCGAAGCCCATCAGCGCCGCGCCGCCGAGCGGCTCAAGGCAAGCTGGGCCGAGCTCGACACCGGGCATTACCCGATGCTGAGCATGCCCGAGGAGCTGACCAGACTCTTGGTCGCTCCCTAGCCGGCCGGGCAGGCGAACTTCGCCGCAGGACGCTGGCCCGCACGAGCGATGGAATTTCGCCTGCCCTTACCACCGCCGTTCAAATTTCGGCGCTCCGGTCCTTGGGCAGATCGCAGAGCTCGAAAATGGTACGATTGAGGAGCGCGCCGAGCACCACCAGGTGCCGGTGAAATCCCGCGACATCTGGGCTGCGCGACAATTCCTCGACCCTGGGAAAAAACGCCAGCAGGAGAGGGATCACCTGGCTCGGCGGGACGTGGTTGGCGAGGTCGATTAGGTCACCGATCGTGACGGGCGACGGCAGCGGGGGCGCGTTCGGGATCAGACGCGCAGGCATCTCTCGACCTCACGAATTAAAGTCTCTGCCGTGCAATCTCTTCATCCTGGAGTGTCTTTTCATCGGAGCGATAGCCGAGATTGGGATCGACGAGGGCGCGCAAAATGACCACGGCGCGCCGCCTGTCTTCAACGCGCAGGCGGTCCCATATCGCCCAAAGCCCCTCCGGATCCGAGGGCGGGCGCGACACCAGATCAGCCACGGTGCAGCCAAGGACCCGCGCATAGGCCTCGAGCACGTCCTGGGTGTATGGTGTGATTCCGTTCTCAACCCGGCTGACGCTGGCTTTCGAGATCCCGATCGCTTCGGCAACCTGATCCTGGCTGAGCCCCCGGTCCTCGCGCCAGTGACGCAGGAAATGACGTCGCGCGGGTGTGCGGCTTTTGTATCGCTTTGCCATTGGGGCATATTACGCTAGACGCAACCGAATGTCGCCGCAATCGACGCAGCGCGCGCCGTTGTTGCGCCGCGGCATCAGGCTGTCATTGGCGGGCGGCGTGCTGTAGATGATTGCTGCGGTCATCGGCTTTCCTCCCGCGCATCGAATTCGTCGAGAACGGTTTGCGCGACGGCGATGGCGGTCCGGTAGCGCGCGTCATCGACGCCGGTGCTGTCGGCGAGCCGCACGACACCGAGCAACTCGCGTAGCACCCGCGCCAATTTCTCTTCGCTCATTGACCGGCGGCGCCCCGAACCTGCCCGGCGAACCCGTGAGGTCGAAGTCAAATCGACCCCAGGAGCGGGCCGGTCAGCGGCGGACGGTCAAACCGCTCGACGAGCTCAGCCCGGCATTGCAGCAGCGAGTGCCTGGGTCCGGTGAGGTAGGGGCTGGTGCCGTCGGCCATGTTCCCCAGCATAACGCGGAGTTGCACTGGACGCAATAGGTAGCGTAATTTACAACTGAAACGAGAACAACGAGGAATAAGCGCGAACGGGGAGCGATCGTGTGAGATTTTTTGTGCCCGAATGGTGTCGCAATCGCCGGATGTTCCCGTTTTAGCGGCTTGGCGCGGGACGCCGAAATCGCTATGAACCTCCGGCAGACCTTGGCCCGGGGCGTAGCGCAGTCTGGTAGCGCACCTGCTTTGGGAGCAGGATGTCGGAGGTTCGAATCCTCTCGCCCCGACCACGGCAGCCCCGCGCCGGGTTCCGGGGGGCGGGCTCAGGCGGACCCAGGCAAAACCCAGAGGATGGAGGCGGTTGCGCGATGGCGCTCGCACGCATCTACCAGCCGGCCAAGACCGCGATGCAATCGGGGCGCGGGCAGACCCGCAAATGGGTCCTCGAATACGAACCGGCGAGCCGGCGCGATCCCGACCCGCTGATGGGCTGGTCGAGCGCCCGCGATACGCTCAACGAGGTGCGGCTGCGTTTCGACACGCTCGACGAGGCGCGCGCCTTTGCGCTCGCGCATGGCCTCGAATATACGCTCAATGAACCGCACGCGCGCGCGCCGAAGGCGAAAAGCTACGCCGACAATTTCCGCTACGACCGGGTGCGCGGCTGAGCCGCAGCCCGACCCCCCGAAGAACCGGCCCCGGCCCGGTCACCGAAGACCCGGGCACCGAAGAGCCCCAGGCCGGTCACCGAAGAGATTGCCCGGCGCACTTCGCGGTGCGATAAGGCGGCGGCGATGCCCAGGACCCCGTAGCTCAGCCGGATAGAGCACCTGCCTTCTAAGCAGGTGGTCGCAGGTTCGAATCCTGCCGGGGTCGCCACTCAATCAATCGGACAGCGCCGACGGCTGGTAGATCTGGCCGGGGCGGCGGTCGTAGAGTCGCTGCCATGCGGATCCCGCGCGCCCTGCGCAAATTTCTGGCGATTGTCACCGTGCTGGTCCTCGCGATCGGCGGCTTCGCGCTGTGGTCGCAGGAGCCCCTGATCGTCGGGATCGAGCCGCCGCCGCGCTCGGCGTTCGACCCGGCGCTGATCGAGAATGGCGCCCGGCTTGCCGCGATCGGCAATTGCGGCCTCTGCCACACCGCCCCGGGCGGCGCGGATTATGCCGGCAACCGGCTGATCCCGACGCCGTTCGGGATGATCGCCAGCACCAACATCACCCCCGCCCCGGGGAGCGGGATCGGCCGCTGGTCCGAGGCGGCGTTTCGCCGCGCCATGCGCCAAGGGGTGTCGCGCCGCGGGCATCATCTCTATCCGGCCTTCCCCTACGACCATTACGCACGGCTCGACGATCCCGACCTCCACGCGCTCTATGCCTTCATCATGACGCGCCGACCGGTCGAGACCTCGACCCCGGTCAACGCGCTGGCCTTTCCACTCGACCAGCGCTGGCTCATGGCGTTCTGGAACCTGTTGTTTCTCGATTCCAAGCCGTTCCGGCCCGACCCGCAGCGCACCGCCGAATGGAACCGCGGCGCCTATCTCGTCCTGGGTCTGGGCCATTGCGGCAGCTGTCATACGCCGCGAAATCTTGTCGGCGCGGAAAAGACCGGCCAGGCGCTGGGCGGCGGCGAGGCGGAGGGCTGGCGGG
>DATCQF010000245.1:0-1913 GCA_036569735.1 Allostellaceae bacterium
ACAAATCGAAGGCGCCGCGCCCCACCTCCAGGAAGTTGAAGTCGCCGCCCGGGCCGTTGGCAACGACCGCGAACGGCTCGTCTCCGCCGCTGCCTTTGAGGAGGCCGCCGGGAATGCGGGCGAACCCGTCGGCGTCGCTGGTGACCGAGGCCAATTCGCCGTTGTTGCGCGCGTAGAGCTTGAGCGCGACCCCGGCCAACGGCTTTGCATCGGCGAGCGAGCGCACCGCGACCGCCATGCCGTCCGCCCCGCTATAGGTGCTGAGCCCCAGATTCGAGACAAGCACCCAATTGGTCGCCGGCTGGCTCCCGTCGCCCTCCTTCGCATCGGGGCGGTCGACGATTGCAAGATAAACCCCGGTCCCCTTGTCGCGCAGGATGTCGCCGAGCGGGATCGCGGTGACGACCGGGCGGTTGCGCTCAGCCGTGATCGTCATCTCGCCCTGCCACACGAGGCTGCCGCTTTGCGTGATCAGCTCGTCGACGCCGTCCGGATCGAAGCTCATCGTCAGCTTGTCGGCATTGATGCTGGGAACGAGGTTGCGCTCGTTGATCCGCACCAATCTCAGCTTCACCTTGTCGAGGTTGATCGTGGTGACCGGCAGCCCGGCGCTGCCCTCGCGCGGCAGCACATAGCCGGCGCCGGAAAAGCTGATCTGTGGCTTCCTATCGGGCACCACGACCCGGCTCTTCCAGCCCTCCCGCGTCTTCTCACCGGTCGTCGCCGGGAACCCGGCGAGCAGCTCAATTTCGTAGGTCTCGCCGTGCTTTAGCCCGTCGAGGCACAGCGTGTCGCCGCGGGCGGTGACGATGCCGGCGAGGTCCGGGGTGGCGCGCACGTAATCGCCGTACGCCAGACCGGCCCCGGTCGCGATCTTCTCGTTGAAGCGCAGGCAGGCGCGCGGCGCATCGGCTTCGGCCGAAATTTCGACCTTGGTCACCCGGAACGCGACGAGCCGCCGCAACTGCTCGACCCGCTCGTCGACGGCGGCTGCCTTGGTGAAGAGGAGCCCGGCCTCGAACGCGGCCAGCGCCTCCTTCTGCTTGTCGTGGCGGTCGTAATCGCGGCCGATCAGGAAGAGCGCAGTGCCGCGCTCGACCGGGTCGGTTGACTTGACGTAGGCGTTGTAGGCGCTCGCCTGCACGTGGTCGTTCTCGGCGCCGGCGAATGCCTGGGCAAGGCGCAGCCACACGAGCCCGTCATCCGCGCCATAGGCGATCGCCTTCGTCAAATCCTCGATCGCCTGGGCATAACGCTTGGCGCGGTATTCGGCATCGGCGTCGCGGCGCAGCCGCGCAATCAGCGCCGGCTGCTTCCTGGCGGCGGGAATGCTGTCGACCAGCTCCGTCCGATAGGCGGTGGCGGCTTCCGCCAGCTCGCTCGAGCGGTACTCCTGCGCCGCCGCGGGAGCCGCGATAAACACCAGTAGGAACAGCCCCAGCGCGCGCAACATCGATGCCCCCGACAAACCGCGATGCGTTGCGAGCAGCCCCGGCCGGTTCGTGCTCGCCCGGCCGAGATTGCTTTGTCGCCGCGCTCCCCGCAATTGACAAGCGTGGTTAAGGCCGCTTGAGCCGGCCCGGCGACCCGTGCACTGTGCCGACAACCGCGATCAACCCCCAGTCGGAGAAGACCCATGCAGATCGGTTTTGTCGGCCTCGGGATCATGGGGCGGCCCATGGCCCAGAATCTGATCAACGGCGGGCACAATCTGTTCGTCTACGGCAAGCGCACGGTGCCGCCCGAGATCGGCGCCGCCGCGACCGTGTGCGACACCCTCAAATCGGTCGCCCAGCATGCCGAAATCGTCATCGTCATGGTGCCCGACACGCCGGATGTGCATGACGTCCTGTTCCGCCCCGACGGGGTCGCCGCCGGCCTCGCGCCGGGCAAGACCGTTATCGACATGAGCT
>DATCQF010000246.1:0-7487 GCA_036569735.1 Allostellaceae bacterium
ACGGTAGAGTCTCTCAACATGGCGTATCGCTCCTTCCAGGAGGTGCTGGCGGGCTCTCCACCCGCCTCGATACGCCGCCCCTCTCAATCCGTCGTCACCCAGATTCCGGCATAGCTCCTTCGGCCGAGGGCCTCTCGCAATACCGCCTGTGCCTCCGACGACGACTCGCCGACGTAGATGTCGCGCCGCAACACGATGGCGCCCGGCTCCCTGCCGTAAGCGGCGCAGCGCTCGCGATACATGTCGGCCTGCGCGCGGGCCTCCTCGCTTGTGAGGCTGGGGCTCGCGATCCAGCCCTCCGCCAATCGCGCCGCGCGGTCGATGGCCGGCGGTGCGCTGGCGCCGATCCAGACCGCGACGGGCTCGGCCGGACGCAGCGCGAGGCTCGCCTCGGCGACCCGAAAGCGCCGCGAGGAACTCACCGTTTCGCCCGCCAAGAGGCGCCGGATTATGTCGAGCGCTTCCTCGAAAGCCGAAGGACGCGTCCTCATGTTGGCGCCCATCGCGGCGAACCGGTCGTCACCCCAGCCGAGCCCGCATTGCATGATGAAGGGGCCTTGCGCGATGGCGGCCAGCGTCCCGATCTGCTCGGCCACCAGCACCGGGTGCCACAACGGCAGCAGAAACAGGCACCCGGCCGGCGCCTCGCCCCACTCCGCGAGAAGCCGCCCGAGGATCGGCGTGTTCTGATAATAGGCCGTAGGCGAGACGTGCTGATCGCCGACAAACAGGGAATGGAGCGCGGCACGGCGGGCCGCCGCGGCCCGTTCGATCATCCAGCGTGCACCTCGACGCGGATCTGTCACGTCCGGGTAATTGCTCGTCAGCGAAATCCCGATTCTCATCGTGCGATCCGTGCGCGAATTTCGGACGAGGAGGTGTCAAAGCGGAAACGGTGCTCAGGGATTTCAGTGAAGAGATCGGCATAGCGCCGCGGCACGGGGATGTCATTCAGCGCGCGTACGCGCCCCGCCGCATCGATGCGCACGGCCACCAGAAAACTGCCCCCGGAACTGGCGATTTCGTCGAGCGCGGTGTGCATTCGAACCTCGTCACCGCCATAATACTTCGCCCCGAACAGCCGCTCTGCCGTATCCGCGCCGACCACAAACGTAGCCCCCGGAAACAGCCGCGACTTTTCGACGAAGGTGGGCGCTCTGGTGAGTTCGACCGGCGACTTCCAGGCGAATTGCAGGAGGCGGTGCCGCACCGTATCGCCGGCGAGCGGCGGCTTGTCGACGTTGGTGACGGAGATTTCGAATGCCACGGGCTGCTGCCTGAGCTCTTCGGCGGCCCGCGCCAGCAATACATGTCCCGCGTGCATCGGATTGAAAGAACCAGGGAACAGCACAAAGGGCTGCGGCGCCGACAGCATCATTTGGCCATCGGGCTGGACGGTGACCCGATCGACTTCGCCCGCCACGAGCTGATCGATCGTATCCACGGCCGCGACGACCGTCTCCGCATAATGTTCATCCGCATCGACCAGGCTGCGCGGCGAGGGTGCGGCAATCCCGCAGGCGCGCGCCAGCCACAGGACGATCGCGCGCGCCACGAGGTCTTCTTCAGCGGCGCGATCACGTCGGCCCTTGGCCAAGACGCATGTGCAGTGCGCGATGCCGGCGGCGTTGGCGAATGCGATGTGAAATCGATGCTCGCCCCTGCGCGGGCGATCGCTGACCAGTGCCGCCGTCGCCCCCAGGCCAACCAGGTCGGTGCCCGCCGGCGTCAGCCTGGCGGCGCGCGCCCGCGCGGCTCGGGCCATCGCGATTGCGGTATCGGCGCTGGACGCCTGTGCCGGTGCAAAGCCGAGAAACGCCGCCAGCGCCTGTTCGTCGTAGGGCACCTGCGCCTCGATCAGCAGCCGGGAGCCGCCGGGAACACGCAGCAGCTCGCCGATCGCCCCGCTGCCGCCCCCGGTGATCGCGAGTGCAGCCTTGCGGCCGGACCCGTGCAATGCGGAGATCAATTGTCGCCACGCAGCGTCCGACGGGCTCATGGTGCGTGTGCGGTCCGAAGCTGGAAAATGCCTCGCGAACGGTGAAAGACATTTCGGACAGAGTCAACAGAGCGCATCGGCGTGCCGGCAAAGCTCTTCAAGCCGGGACGGTCAGCCTCGCCACGTCGAAATTGTACACGCGGGCGGTATTGCCGCCGGCGATCTTGGCCTGTTCGTCGCCCGGCACGCCCGCCAGGATCTCCGCCAGGATCTTGCGCGATTGGGGAAACGTCGACTCGCTGTGCGGATAATCCGAGCCCCACATCATGTTGTCGACGCCGATGGTGTCGCGCAGGCGAATGCCGATCGCGTCCTCCTGAAAGCTCAAGACGACGTTGCGGCGGAAGAAGTCGCTCGGGAGCATGGCGTCCTTGAACCGGTAGAACGCCTCGCCGTGGCGCTCGCGGTATGTGTAGTCCATCGTGGAGAGCACATGGGGCGCCCACGCCAGCTCGAACTCGACGATGGCGAGGGTGAGGCGGGGATGACGCTCGAAGACGCCGGAGAAGATCAGGTCGCACAAGGACAGCGCCGGATAGAACGCCTTCGTCGCGCGGCTGCTGGCGTCGCGCAGCGTCTTGTCGCCGACCCCGCGGATCTTGCCCTGCCGTCGCGTCGCCGTGTGCAGGCTGAGCGGCAGGTCGAGCGAAGCGGCGGCGGCCCAGAACTTCTCGTACTCTGATTGGTCGTAGCGCCGGTCTTCGAGCGGATACTCGGTGATCATCGCGCCGGAGAGGCCGAGGCGGGCGGCGCGCTCCAGCTCCCTCAACCCGTCCCCGACGTCGTCGAGGTTGATCATCGCGATGCCCTTGAGGCGCGCGGGATCGGTGCGGCAGAACTCGGCGAGCCAGTCGTTGTACGCGCGAAAGATGGCGGACATCAGCTTCGTGTCCGCCACCTTGAAGTAAAAGAGCCCTTGCGAGGGATAGAGGACTTCGCCGGCCACCCCATCGAGCGCCATGTCCTCGAGGTGTTGCGCGGGGTCGTACCCGCCGCGGTGCACGTCCTCAAAGCGCCCCCGGGTGGAGATCGTCTCGGGAGAATCGAACCGCGCGCCGGCGTTTGAGATGAGGCCGATCCCGGAGAGCACCTGATCCGCCTCGACCACGATCTGGTCGGCGCCGCCGATCCGCTCGATCCGCGGCGCACGATCCCGGTACGCCCTGTCGATGCGGGTCTGCCACAGATCGGGCGGTTCGAACACGTGAGAGTCTGACGAGAGAACGAGGGGCAGCATCGGCATCTCCTTGTCTCACCTGATCGCGCGCCTCCCAAGGAAGACCGCATGAGCCAAGCACCTTCTTTCATCATAGCGGAGGCCGGCGCCGATGCCGCGTTCTATGCGACCTATGTTTGGGATGTTATGCACCATGTTGAGCGGGTGACGGCGCAACCGAAGGTGTGCACAATAGCGGATCGCCGTTTCTAACAGGATTGCGCCTTGTCCGATCTGACCTACCGGGTGGAGCTGACGCCGCCCGACATCGAACCTTATCGCGCCGGCAATACCGGCATCGAATACGTCACCAGCTTTGTCGCGGCCGAGCCCGGCCCGCATGTCCTCGTGACCGCGCTGACCCACGGCAACGAGATTTGCGGCGCGATCGCGCTCGACCGGCTGCTACGCGCCGGGGTTCAGCCGCGCCGCGGGCGATTGACCTTGGCGTTCGACAATATCGCGGCCTATCGCGAGTTCGACCCGCGCTACCCGATCGCCTCGCGCTATGTCGACGAGGATTTCAACCGGCTGTGGAGCCCGGCGACGCTCGACGGTGCGCGCCGCTCGCTCGAGCTCGAACGGGCCCGCGTGTTGCGCCCGGTTGTCGACGCCGCCGACTACCTCCTCGATCTCCATTCGATGCAATACGCCACCAAGCCCCTGATGCTGGCCGGGTTGCTCGAACGCTCGCGCGAGCTGGCGCGCCGGGTCGGCATCCCCGAATTGATCATGTGCGATGCGGGGCACGCCGCTGGCCCCCGGATGCGCGATTACGGCGGGTTTGGCGACCCCGCTTCGCCGAAGACCGCGCTCCTCATCGAATGCGGCCAGCATTGGGAGCGCCGCTCCGCCGAGGTCGCGACCGACGTCATGCTGCGCTTTCTCGTCGCGCTCGATTGCGTGACCCGGGATGATGTGGCCGCGCTCGGCGGGCCCGACTTCGACGCGCAGCCCCGCCAGCGGGTCATCGAGGTAACGCAAGCGGTGACGATCAGCGGCGACCATTTCGATTTCGTCGAGGATTTTCGCGGGCTCGAGGTGCTGCCCGAAAAAGGCAGCGTAATCGGCCGCGACGATGGCAAGGAGGTGCGCACCCCTTACGACAATTGCGTGCTGATCATGCCGTCGCGCCGCCTCGTCAGGGGCCAGACGGCGGTGCGTCTCGGGCGCTTCGTCGACTGACTACGCCCGCTGCCGCCGCGCAAAAGCGCAGCTTTCCGCCGTTTGCCGACGAGCGCTCGCTGGTCCTCGTGCTCGGCACGCTGCCGGGCGAAGAGTCTTTGCGCCGCGTCCAGTATTACGCCCACCCGCGCAACCTGTTCTGGCCGATCGTCTACGCCCTGTTCGGTGAAACGCCGCCATCCGCTTACGCCGCCAGGGTGCGTTTTCTGGCGAGCCGGCGGATCGCCCTGTGGGACGTCTGCGAAGTCGGCGAGCGCCGGGCGAGCGCCGATGCGACGATCCGGCGCGAAGTGCCGAACGCGATCGATCGGCTGCTCGATTCGCACCAGGGCATCCGCGCGGTGGCGTTCAACGGCAGCGGCGCGCGGCAGCTCTACGACCGCCATTTCGCGCGGCGCCCGGGCCTCGTGTATCTCGCGCTGCCGTCGACCAGCCCGGCATACGCAAGCCTCGGCTTCGCCGACAAGCTCGCCCGCTGGAGCCAGCTGCGCGATGTGCTGGGCGCCGAGTGAGGGTCACTCGCCGCTCTCTCACAGGCGGTAGAACGCCTTGGCGTTTTGCCAGAAAAACCGGTCGCGATCGGCGGGCGACAGATGACCCAGCATCCGGCTGATCGCGGCAACCAGCGGGCGATAGCCGATGCGCAGCCCGGCCACCGGGAAGTTGGTGGCAAACATCGCGCGCTCGATGCCGAAGATGGCGAGCGCGTCCAGCACCACCCGGCGGTTCGACTGGTAATCCCAGGGCTGGTCCTTGAGGCCGAATTCGGAGATTTTGACATGGACGTTGGGCTCGCGCGCCAGGGTCTCCATCGCCCGGCGCCACGCCGCCAGCCCCGCGTCGCTGCGGTCCCAGGGAAACCCGGTGTGATTGAGCACGATCGGCGTCCGGGGAAAGGCGCGGGCCACCGCGGCGGCCTCGTCGAGGTGCCAGAACGGCACCCGCAAATCCCACGACAGCCGGTATTTCTCCAGGAGGGCAAAGCCGCGCAGCCAGCGCTCGTCCTGCATCGTGCCCGACGCACCGGATGCCATCCGGTCCGGCGACGGCGCGGTGACCGGCTTCGAGCGGATGCCGCGGACCAGCGGAAAGCCGGCCTGCGCGGCGATCACCTCCTCGGCATTCCCGGTATCGAACCAGGCATGCGCGACGATCGCGCCGGGAAACCCGTATTCGTCGTGGACCGCGGTGATCCACCTGGTTTCACCGATCTGGTCGGCGCGGTCCCATTCGGCCTCGCAATGCACCGTGGTCAGGACGTTGTGGCCGGCGGCGTCGCGCTTGTAGTCATCGGGCAGGTAGTTGCGGCGCAGCGCGCTGTCGTCGCCCATGAAGAAATCGTGGCGCGGCGTGCCGGCGAGGTTCGGGTGTTTCTTTTGCGACAGGTCCCACAGATGATGGTGCGCGTCGATCAGCGTGACCGCGTCCGGCGCATCGTTCCAGCGTCCGTGGATCGTGTTCATCGCGTAGCTCCGTATTATTTGTGGCCATGGGTATAAGCTCGAACGCCGGACAAGGGATGGGACAGGGCCAATGGAAATCCGCTCGGGCGGCAATTATGAGATCGCCGGCCGCGAGATCGTCGCCGAAGGTGCCGATCTGCGCGTGCAGGTTTTGACGCTTGCCCGGGGGCAATGCGTTCCCTGGCACTATCATAGCGAGATCGCCGACAGCTTTGTCTGTCTCGAAGGCCCGATGATCGTCGAGACGCGGGCGCCGCGGAACCTCTACCGGCTCGAACCGGGCCAGCGCTGCGCGGTGCCGCCCAGAACCGCGCATTACGTGCACGGCGAAGACGGCGGCGCGTGCAAGTTCCTGATCATCCAGGGCGTCGGGGTCTACGATTTCGTTCCCGTCGGCTGAGGGTCTGCGTCGCCGCTAATCGCCGCGCACCCGGAGCGCGAGATGCGAGGCGGCGGTGTCGGAGCCATGACCGACCTTGAGCGACAAGACGATGTCCTTGGCGAGCGCCCGCGTCGTCGCGCCCAATTCGGCAAACTCGGCCGACTCCTGCGGCTTGCGGCTAAACAGCCAGGAACCGCCGCGCTCCGACGCGATGAATTCGAACAGCACGACCCCCGGTTGGTCGACCGCGATCTTGAGCGGTGCTCCGGGCTCGGGGATATTGAGCGGCGCGCCCGCCGGCACCCGAGCCGTCGCCTGCCGGCTGTTCGGAAAGACCAGCGTCGTGGCGCCGCTCGGCATGACCCGCAGCACGGCGACATAGGCCGCCTTGTTGACCTCAACGGAGAGCGCGATCGGCTCGCCGACACGGTAGCTGCGATCGGCATGGTCGACCGCGCCGAGGATCGCCAGATCCGCCCCTTTCAGATCCGGCGCTTTCTGGTCCCCGCCCTTCGGATCCGCCGCCTTCAGATCCGACCGGCTGATCTTCATCGCGGCGATGACCTGCTGGGCATCGGTCAGCGTCTCGCTGCCGCCGATCACGCTGCATGCCGCGCCCGCCGCGGCCAGCACCACCGCCCATGGGGCGAGCGCGACGAAGAGGGGGCGCCCGAGGCTCACGGACTGGTCCCGGGGATGACGAAGGGCTACGGATTTCGAACCTGATTACTTCGCGGCGCTCGCCAGCGTCGGGTTCCGGGTCGGCAGGAAGCGGTCGAGCAGCATTCCCGGTCCCTGTCCGAGCTTCACGTAATCGGTGCCGTCGAACACCTTGACCCCATTGACGAACACCCCGTGCACGCCGAGCGGATCGCGCAGCGTGCGCGGGCCGCCGCCCGGCAGATCGTTGACCCGGCGCGCCGCCGAGATGCCGACCGTGGCGGGGTCGAACAGCAGGAGGTCGGCGAAGGCGCCGGGCGCGATCCGGCCGCGGTCCGGGATGCCGTAGAGCGCGGCCTGATGGCTGGTCAGCCGGCGCACACCCTCGGCGAGGTCGAATGCGCCGCGTTCGCGCACCCAATGGCCGAGGAAATAGAGCCCAAACCCGGCATCGCACAGATAGACCAGATGCGCCCCGGCATCGGACAGCGCGATGACCCCGGCCTGGTGCCTGACGAGCGGCTCGACGCCGTCATCGACCGCATTGAAGAAGCGCCCGACAAACCCGGTGTCGAGGTCCTC